>CALCCH010000765.1 GCA_937899855.1 uncultured Saprospirales bacterium
GTACTGATCACCGTAGTATCAAAATCGTTGTTGGCAATGGGAGGGTCGAAGTAGGGAACGCCCTCGATACAGTAAAAGGTGGTATCGCAGAAGCCAAATTCATCACAGAGGACTACACAGGCCGTATCGCGTCCCAGTTCAACCCCGGTGTATTCTACACAATTGGTTTCGGGGTTGAGGAAAAAGTCGACATTGCCACTGCCCTGATCGGCGCAGATATTTTCAAAACGCGCCACCGGTCCGTCGAGGACGGTCGTATCCGGGCAGTCTTCCTTGGTTTGGAATACGAAGACCGAATCGCAAACCCACATGCCGTTCGAGCAGTTGAGCGTCTTGACGGTAAAGAACAGGGTATCGCGCCCGCCCTGATCGTCCACAAATTCGTAACAGGCCGTATCGATGCCAAGCCGGAGCCCGGTGTAGCTGATGATCAGGCTGGGTTCGTCAAAGGTAAATTCCACGATCTCGCTCGCCACCGCGGCGCAGCCGGGATTGATGGCTATAATATTACCGGCGAGTTGGAGTCGCGTGGTATCGATAAAAAAGTCAAAGGATTCACCGATGCACAGACTATCGCCCTGTTGGGTGTAGCCATCGTCGAGCAGGCAGTTGATCCAGGCGTAGAGCGTATCTGCACAATTGATGGTCGTGTCGAGTACCACGATTTGGTGGAAACCCGTATCGACTTGGATGCCCATGCTGAGTGGGTTGCGCGAGGGTACGGGGTTGATGGGGGTGGGAATGCCCACCAGGTCATCGGTGACGGTCATGGGCAAGTAGAGGTTGCCCGATCCGCCCCCCAGAATGGTCGTAGCCAGGGGAATGTGGGTCCACTCCCCCACCGGATCCCAAACGTTCATCGAATCCACCAGTTCGTCGATACTGCCCACGCTGATGTTGTAGGGCGTACCGTCTACCTGCCAGACAATGTCGAAGGGAGGATTGATGAGTACCCCACCGTAATTGTAGGTAAACTGAGTAGCAAAAATACAACCTTCCAAGGGGTCGGTGTAAAGGACTCCGTTGTCGTAGATGACGAATTGATCCGCCGCGTCGGTGGGAATATCCATACAAATTTGCGTCAGCGCCGCACAATCCGTGGCCTGCTGCATCAGCGAGTCCTCCCCAAAGAAGAAGTCGCAACCAAAGGGACAAGCCGGGACCAAAACCGCGTTTTCCTCAATCCCACAATCGTTGTCGTCCGTCACGCTGATGGCGTACTGTCCACCCGGAATCCCCGTGCGATCCTCGGGATTGTCGGATCCACCGAGGTCCACCCAATCGTAGGTAAAGGGAGCCGTTCCCCCGTTTACCGTCAGGTCAATCGCACCGGCACCGTTGCAATCCGGCGATACCACCAGGAGCAAATCCATCGCTTCGGGCGCCGCGATGTCAAAACAAGCCGCCGCACCCAGGCAATCCTTGTCGTCCAAAATCAACAGACAGTACTGCCCGGGGCCCAACTGGCCGTTTTCAAAAGTATCAAGCTGCCCGACGATCAAGGTATCGCCCGGCGTAAAGTTCAAAGGATCAAAGCTCAGGGTAAAATCAATCGCCCCGTTGGCCAAGCCCGCACAGGTCACCTCAGTGGTATCGTCGATCACCACCGTGGCCGAGCCCAAGGCCGGTAGGGCAAAGAGAACTTCCAATTCGCAGCCCGTCGGCCCCCGATCAGTCACCGTCACCGTGTAAACCCCCACCCCAAGATTGTCCTGGGTGTTAGTCCCACTGGGCCAGCTGTAATCGTAGCTGCCACTCCCCCCGCTGACGTTGAGCGTGACTTGCCCCGCGGTGTTGAGACAATTGGGATAAGCATCGATCACGACCTCCGCTTGTAGGGGATTGCTGGCCGTCACCTCCACCAGCAGGTAATTGGGACAGGCCGGATCGCTGGGGTCCGTCACCGTCACGGGATGAATGCCCGCCGCCAAGTCATTGCGAACGGCGCCGGTAAAGCCATCGTCCCAGCGGTAGGCAAAGGCCGGAGGACTCAAAGTGGCCCCACCATCGTTCAGCGCACAAGTCGCCGGACTGGTACTGACCGTGGCATCGGGACCGTCCGTATTGGTCACCGCTACGGGAACGATCAACTCGCAATCCGCAGCGCTGCGCTGGGCAATCCGTACTTCGTAAATGCCCGCTGGCAAGCCCCGACGGATATGACCGCTACCGATACTCTGGCCAAGATTGGGTAGCCAGCTGAATTCGTAATTATTGGGGTTTTGATTGAGGTTGATCGTCACCAGCCCCTCTAAGGGCGGCTCGCAGGTCGCCTCGGTCACAATGACACTATTCAAGGTAGGTGGGGTACAGGCACAGGGCCGAATCACAAAGCTTTCCACCACCGAGCAGCCACCGCCCAGCGTCTCCAGGGTGACGTCAAAAGTACTGAGCCCTCCCGTGTAGATGGCATCAAAGATCAGGCGATTACCCATCACAATGGCATTGGCAAAGGCCCCACTTCCGGCGATACGGTAGTTGTCGATCAGCCCGTCCAATTGGATGGCCACCCGAGTGGTATCGCCCTGGCAATTGTCGAAGTCCGCCACGGCTTGTACAATCTGGGGCGGATCGGCGACCGTTACCGTCAAACGGGCCGTATCGGTACAGCCCTGGGCGTGGTAGGCGACCAAGAAATAGTCCGTCGTAACGGTGGGGTTCACCATCACCGTCGACGTACTTCCGATCAGGGTCGTACCCGTGTACCACTCCTGAGAGCTGCCACCGGTACCGGTCAGCGTTACCGTTTCGCCCGTACAGCTGGTCGTGGTACTCGCCGTCGCCTGGGCTTCAATGTCGTAAGTCCGAATCGTCACGTCTAGGGTATCCTCGGAACCCGGGAAGGCGCTATTGCTGATGACGACTTGGTATTGGTAAGTGGCGTTGGCTAGGGCGCCACTAAACCGGGGATTGGCAATATTGGCAGCACTGAGCCAGGCGCCCGCCGGATTTGCCACATCGGCCAGCCAGAGAAAAACCGTTCCACCCGACGCTACGAGCTGGATGGTGTCTCCAGGGCAAATGATCGCGACGCGAACGTTGACCGTTCCGTTGACGGGTCCCCCCATTAATACCTGCACCCGACTCGTCGCCGAGCAACCGCTGGCGGAGGTCACCGTTACCAAATATTCGGTATCGACCGTCGGAAAAGCTTCCGGGCGAGCCGCGGTGGGATCGGTCAAGCTGGCGCTGGGCGACCACTCGTAGGTGTAGGGCCCCGCTCCGCCATTGGTAATCAGTACCTCCAAGGTCACCGAATCGCCCGCGTTGACGTACACCGGGCTCAGAGGGTCGAGTTCGACCTCCAGGCTGCGAATAATGTTTACGGTATCCGTTGAGGTCAGCGCGCCCCCGCAGGCGGTTCGCGTGGTGGCCAGTACGTAACGCAAGGTATCTTCCGCGATGCCGGCGTGGCTGACGTTCAAGGTCGGATTGGCAATCGTGGTGGAACTCAGATCCGCGGTAGAAGCCGGAGCAATGGCCGTCCAGGCGTAGGTGTAGCCCGATAAGCCCGCACAGGCGGCATTGCCCAAGTTCGTATTAATCGTAATGCTGCTACTGGCGCAGTACAACTCATCGGCCCCCGCATTGACCAATTGGGGTTCCCCCAGGGCCAGTTCGATGGGCTGACAAAGACCCAGCCCCGCCGAATCAACCACCAGCAGGAGTCCGCAAAGATCACTCAGCGCAAGCGGGAAGCTGTGGTTGAAGTCCAGCCGCTCGCCCGTGGCCAGGGGGCCGCTTTCGGCAAAGCTGATGTACTCCGGTTCGCTGCCATCATAACTGCCGTTTCCGTCGTTGTCGACGTAGTAACGAACGTTGATGTTGGTCGCTCCCAGTGGATCGCCAAAATTGACGAAGGTTCCACCGATGTTGACTGTTTCGAAAGTCCCGTTCAGACAGGACGAAGTAAAGACGGGGTTGCGAAGGGTCAGTTGGTTTTGTTGGATGGGCAAATCGGTCAGGGCGCCTCCGTTGGTCGAGGTGACGGTGGAGATGGTACAATCCGTCATAGTAGTGATACAGGTGATGTCGGCCTGGGCGAGGGTAAAGAGTCCCACCTCCAGGCTGGAATCGTCGCAGTCGTAAACCGGCGTCCGCACCATCAGGTTGAGTCGCGCCGTATCGTTGAGTTGTAGGCCAATCGGCAAATCCCAGATCAGATCCTGAATGGTGTTGAGCGTATCGATCAGCGGATCACCGGGTACCCAGCCGTTGGGTACCTGTCCGGCCGTACTTCCCAGCAGGTATTCCACGTCGAGGGGCAACTGAAGGTTGAGCTTATCAGTCGCGTCGCTGGGATTGTTGGTCTGGTTGACGACGATGATCTCGATGGTCGAAATTTCTCCCGGAATGAGGTTGCTGCTCACGTCAAACAAAATGTCGAAAGCATTGTCGTCCGGGTCGGGCGCCCCGTCGATGTCCAGCGGTTGGGTTTCGCCGGACTCCACGTTGGACGGATCCCCGCAGCCCTTTTGGCCATCAAAGGAGTAAAAGGCAATCGAACCACTACGGAAATCGCAATCGGTAGTAAACTGGTAACGGATCATAAAGCGACTCGAATCCACGTCCACCCCAGCGTCGACGCCGGGCACGGCCCGCACAAAGCGGGTGTCATGTTCGCCGGGCGTGTCGCTTCGGAGCTGCTCATCCAGCATGGCATGGACAATATCGGGCGCCTCAGACGCAATAAGACTGACGGGGATCACGCGGCGGGGCCCGAGGGTAACGCCACCGGTGAGGCCTTCGTCGATCACGTGCACTTCGCTGTCGCCGCCAAGACCGGTGGTGCGCATGGCCACGGCCTCAACCATCGTGCGCCAAGGGCCGACAC
>CALCCH010000766.1 GCA_937899855.1 uncultured Saprospirales bacterium
TGGCGATTTTACCCTACTTGGCGCGCCCTCCCCCACCCGCTCTCATCCCCAATCAACTCCCCTCCCATTTGGTCACTCCCCAAGCCCCTCCATTTTTAGCGAACCAACTTACGGGCTTTTTGTTGGCAATGCCCCTACCCCAAAAAAGGAGATTTGGTCAGTGCTTTGTTAGATTCGTTTTTCTTTCGCCCCGGCCCCAATCTGTGACAGTGGAGGATTTAGGCCGTTTACCTCGCCCCCCAAGCGCCGCTTGCTTTTTGGAAGGGAACGGGAATAATTGCTACCTTTGGACTGCTCTTTGCACTCCAATTGGCGTTGACCAAAAGATTAAACCTTCCACGCAATCGCAGCCCATGGATTTCCTAAAATTCGCCTTCTGGTTTTGCCTCTTTATCGTTTTTTACGCCTACCTCGGCTACGGCATCCTACTATTCGTGCTGATTCGCCTCCGCCGCCTGCTGCGGCCCCCAGCCAAGCCCTCCGCCCGGGACTATTACCCCGACGTGACCTTCGTCGTGGCCGCTTACAACGAACAAGACTGGATCGAAGATAAAATCCGCAATGGCCTGACCTTTGATTATCCCCACCAAAACCTCCATTTCCTCTACGTCACCGATGGTTCTTCCGATCGGACGCCCGAGCTGATCCGGCAGTTCGACTGGCCTGCCGACGTATCCTGGTCCTTACACCACCAGCCCGAGCGACGCGGGAAAATCGCGGCCGTCGAACGCATCATGGCCTACGTCAAGACCCCCATCGTCATCTATACCGACGCCAATGCCGCGGTCAACCCCGAGGGCATCCAACGGATAGTCCGTCACTATCAGGCTCCCAAAGTGGGTGCCGTAGCCGGGGAAAAGCGCATTGCCATGGCCAGCGCGGATGCCGCCAATGCAGCGGGGGAAGGCATTTACTGGAAGTACGAGTCTACCCTCAAACGCTGGGATTCCGAGCTCTACTCCGTAGTGGGGGCCGCCGGCGAGCTCTTTAGCCTCCGCACCGAACTGTTTGAGGCCGTTCCGCAGGACACCGTCATCGAAGATTTCTACCTGACCCTCCGCATCGCCCAGCAAGGCTACCGCGTCCGTTACGAACCGGGCGCCTACGCCGTCGAATCGTCCTCAGCTTCCGTACCGGAGGAACTCAAGCGCAAGATTCGCATCGCCGCGGG
>CALCCH010000767.1 GCA_937899855.1 uncultured Saprospirales bacterium
CCCGCCGAGTGCGAGTCGGGCCTTTCGGGGATTTCACCTGTTTGGCGAGTATTAATTATTGGTGGAAATGGCGGGGCGCTGGCGTTTTTTCCACTGTACCCAGTCGCCTTACGTGGAGCTGGACTGGGAAGTAGGACTGACTCTCCTGCCGCGGGCTTTGGCGGATTTGCTGCGCGTCGCCCCCGCCGGCTACCGTTCGTTTTACCTTTTTAAAACCCGGGCTTACCGACCCCGAGCCCATTGATTGCATCAAATATGAAAGCCATTAAAAAAGCCTTGATTATTGACCTCGAAGAATCCCGACGGGAGAACCTGGGCCGGGTGCTGGCCGAACACCGCCTCCCGTTTCGCAGCTACGCCCAGGTGGGGATGGCGGCTGGCTCGTTGGAGCGGGAAACGGCCTTGGAGCGGGCCCTGGACCAGATCGAGCCGGGAGAAATCCTGTTTATCCACGCTTCCGAGCGGCAGCGCTACGCCGGGGATTTGGTCCAGTTGCTTTACGAACGAGATTGCAATTTGGTGCTGCGTTACGGGGGGGCGGCCCGTGCCCAAACCTATAAGGGTGGTCGAATTTGGGACCTGCCCTGGGCCATGCCTCCCTCGGCGCGGGTCGACTGGGACCTGGCGGCCTTTATCCGGGCCGTGGAATCGGAATACGCCCCCGCCGAGTGTTTCGACGTACTCCTGCGGGGTTCGCGGGAGCGCCGGGAGTGGCGGGACCTACTCGACGGCCTGCGCTTTGTACACCAAGCTCCCGAGGAAGCGGTTGCGGCCGGGCGTTATCCCCACCTGTTTGCCAATGCGCAGTTTCGCGACCTGTGGCGGAATTGGATGCGGGACCACGCTACCGTCATGGCGGGGGGCGAGAACCGCTCCGCTCACTGGCGGGCCCTGGAGCACCTGCGCCAACAAAGTCAAAATCTGATCCAATGAAGCTATTGTTTTTGTGGAAAACGCTCCGTCCCGAAGAGCGCACACACTACCAGGAGGCCGCGGCGGCTGCGGGACACGATATTGAATTCGTCGATACGCGCGCCGCTTACGAAGCCTTATCCTGGCCCCTGGCCTACGATGCGATCTACCTGAGCGAGAAACTCGATTGGTGGACAGCAGCCGTTCCCAGTTCGGGTTTTGCGCTGGTACGTGAATTGCGCTAACGGCGCTTTCGATCATCCATCCGGGTAGTTGCCTTCGAACCGCGTTCCTTTTTTGATGCCAAACACGACCCCCTCTACCAAATCCTACGCGCTCCCGGTCACGTGCTGATTTCGCCTTACGACATTCCCACGGACTTGCAGCGGCTAGAAGAAAATCACTTTCGGCTGAGTGACCAAGGCTTGTTGGACATCAAATACTATTTCTACCATCCGATCGGGCGGGTGGAGGAGATTTTTCACAACCTCAAAAACCTAATGTATACCGCTTCGGTTACGGAGATTCGGGAGCGGGCCCTGGCTTATTTTGAGGAAGTCATCGTGGAGTTGCCCGAATACCGGGCGGATTTACAAATGCTCTTTGGGAATTTCCCGGAGCGTCTGCGCGGGCAGCGGGAACAAGATTTGCTGCTCGTTGAACAAACTAAAATTGAGGTGTTGCGCATCATCGGGGCGACGGAGGGGGAACGGATTCACGTGGGGGAACGACCGCCATGGTTGGTGCTATTTGTCGACG
>CALCCH010000768.1 GCA_937899855.1 uncultured Saprospirales bacterium
CCCCCCCCCCCCCCCCCCCCCCTCACAAGGCTGGCCGTTGATTTTCGTCCTCCATCGGCGGGCGGAACGACGGGTCCTTTCTACACCGAGCTGGTGGAGCGGGTAAAAGACATCAGTCAGAATCTCGGCAGTGAATTCCCCGAACTCGGCACCGATCAATTGGAGCTGGCGGGCCTGGCTTGGTTTCAGGGTTGGAACGATGGGGAGTCCCTCGATTACCTGAACGAATACGAGTCCAACCTTCGCCACCTCATCCAAGATCTCCGCCGGGATTTGGAGGCGCCCAACCTGCCCTTCGTCGTGGCCAATTCGGGGCACGGTGGTTTTGAGCTCAGTGATGATTTGTGGGTACGGGATTTACAAAACTTGCTGGTACCCGCCCAGGAGCGCGTGGGCTGTGATGACAACACCTACGGCGGTCGGGGGGGCTACGTCGATACGCGATTTTTTTACTACGACCGGGAGGATTCGCCGGAGGAAGCCATCCACCATTTTCACAACAATGCCCTGACCTTACTCCAGGTGGGCCAAGCGATGGGGGAAGAGATGGTCCGCGCTCTGGAGGATCGCGCCTTTTGCATCTTCAGCTCCACCCACAGCCCGCCTACTCCCAGCGAGGTGCAGCTTTATCCCAACCCGACCACTGCCGAGCTGACCTTGAGTCACGCTACTGCCAAGCTGGCGATGGTCCGGTTGGTGGATCCCAGCGGTCGGATACTACAAGAGTGGACGGATATCCGACAGGAGGCGTTTAGCTTCGAACTTTTGGTGGAAAGGGGCATTTATTTTGTAGAGGTATTTACGGAAGATGGACGTAGCAGCAGCCACAAATTGGTAAAGTGGTGATCCACTCCGAAGCCTAATTTTCCGGGGGCTGTCCCGGTAGAACCCTAGAACGAATGACGAGATGAATCATAAGATCAGCGCTGATCGCGCGCAAATTCGCCCTCCCCATTTCCCCGCACTACGGAACTGGATGGGTCTTTTCGTGGCCCGCTTTTTTTACTTGGTGCTGGTGGGTACTCTGGCGCTGGGACCCCTGCTGGCCGGGGCGCAGGTATCGGAAGTTTACGACGACTTCGAGGGCAATGGCAACATCAGCTCCTGGTACGGTGACGACTGTGGGCTGGATATTCGTTTTCCCAACCCCCACCCGACGGACCGCAACCCTTCCGCCACGGTACTGCGCTACGAGGATACCGGCGGCACCTTCGCCAACGTCCGTTTTGACGTCAACGGCAAACTAGACCTGTCGACCAAGCAGGTCTTTTCCCTACAAATCTACCTCCCTTCCGACGGCCTCAGCGGCAACCAAAGCAACCAGGTATCCCTCAAGCTACAGGATGGTTCCCTGCCCAATCCCTGGTCGACCCAGAGCGAAATCATCAAGCCCGTCGTCCTGGACGAATGGCAAACCCTGACCTTTGACTTTGGCCGGGACAACTACCGCAACCTCGACCCGACCTCACTGCCTCCGACCCTCCGCAGCGATTTTAGTCGGGTCCTCATCCAGGTCAATGGAGAGGACAATAGCGACCGGGTCCGGGCCTACGTCGACGAGCTGCAATTGCTGGGGAATCAGGAGGACGAACCGGTTTTTGACCAATTGGTGTGGTCCGACGAGTTTGAGGTGGATGGTGCGGTGGATCCGCAGAAATGGCATTTGCAAACCCAGATTCCTCAGGGAGACAGTTGGTTCAACGGGGAAATTCAACACTATACGGATCGTCCGGCCAATGCCTCCGTATCGGGGGGACTGCTCCGGGTGGTGGCCCAAAAGGAACGGTTTACGGATCAGGGGGTGACGAAGGATTATACCTCGGCGCGGTTGAATGCTAAATTTGCTTTTACCTACGGTAGGGTAGAGGTACGGGCGAAGTTGCCGCGGGGGGTGGGAACCTGGCCGGCCATCTGGATGCTGGGTAAAAACATCAACGAAAGGGGAGCCTACTGGCAAACCCAAGGATACGGAACGACCGGCTGGCCGGACTGTGGGGAGATCGACCTCATGGAGCACTGGGGCGACAATCAGGACTACGTCTCCAGCGCCATTCATACCCCTTCCAGCCACGGCGCCACCATCAACTACGGGGGGCGTTTCTTGCCCAATGCCTCCGATGCCTTTCACTTCTACACGGTCGTGTGGACGGCGGATAAAATTGTCTTTAGTGTCGATGGTGTCATCCACTACACCTACGAACCGGAGGTCAAAGACGGGACCACCTGGCCCTTTGACCGCGACCAGTTCCTGCTATTCAACGTGGCGATGCTGCCCAACGTCGATCCGGCCTTTACGGAGAGTGCGCTCGAAATCGACTACGTTCGGGTCTACCAGGAAAGGGTGGTGACGGGAGTGGCGGACTAGGAAGCGGTGGGGTCGACGATTTACCCCAATCCCTTCCGGGAGCGATTCGACATCCTCACGGATCGGACCTCCGCGGGGCCGGTTCCCGTGTACTTGTACGACGCCCGTGGTACCTTGCTGCGGAGCGACCGGGTTGCGATGGAGGGCCAGCGCTTGACGATTTCCAAGCTGGCGGATTTGCCGGTGGGGACCTACCTGATTCGCTACGTGATTGGGGGGCAAGCCTACGTCAGTAAGGCCATCAAGCAGTAGCTCGTTTTGGGGGGTCAAATTCCTCCCGCAATTGCTACGGCGAGTACTTGGCTGCTAAGGTCAATTGTACTAGCTTTGCCTTCCACCAATCCACCACCACTCATGCCCATTTCCCGTCCCTTGCGTTTGGTCTTGCTCTGGCTGATCCTGATCGTTTGTATGATCCTACACTTCAACTACAATGTGGGAAAAATTTTCTACGGCATTGAGGTAGCCCGGGCGAATGCCGAGGGGGTGGTACCCTTTGGTACCCACTTGATCCGAAATATTTTTTACCACCTGCCCTTGCTCTGGATTTTAATCTTGTTGTTTTACCACCGTGCTTCGATTCGGATGGGTTTGTTTTTTATCTCGGTAATCTACACCCTGTCCCACGCCGCTCACCTGGTTGGGGAGCTGACCCAGCCCGATTGGTCGCAGGGGCCGCTGCTGAGTTTGACCCTGCTGCTCTCGGTGGTCCTGAGTGTGGAGCACTACCGGTACTGGCGGGGGGGCGCAGCACTGGAATAGGGGTATCTTTGGAAAGGGCAGCGTAGCTGCTGAGCTGAGCTTCGCCTTTTTGAGGAGGGGAAAAGGTATTTGTTCCGAACGGAGACAATAAAGTAAGCGATGCCGGCGTCTTTTGGTACAGAATTGGCTATTATTACCCAGCCAAATCCCTCCAACTACTTGTTGCTCCCCATCGGATCCCATCTTGGGTTCGGCTCAAACTACCCAACAGCAGCATCCTTTTTTGCCAACGTGTTTACACTACTTTTTATTGACTAATCAGTAAGCTCAGGACCCTTGGTCTTTTGGGGCTCATTCTTTGTTTCTGACCAGATCGTTTATGAAAAGTGCAAACCTCCGCTTGGGAAATCGGCAACGGGCCGTCAATTTGTTGGTACAAGTCATCTTGGTGACCCTATTGATACTGGAGTACGGTATCGGAAGGGTCGTACCGGCCAAACTTATGGTCTGGCAACTCATTCATTTCTCACTGATTGCCCTAGCTGACTTTTATTTTGACGACTACCCCAAACCCCGCTGGGAACTCAGCGCGGCACTGTACCTGAGTTTTGTGGCCTTCATGGGCTACAGTATGACCATCGGTGCTTTCGACGAGCTGTTTATCCGCCTGCACGTCACCATCATCATCATTGGGAGCGTACTGGGCAACAAAATCGACCAAACCTTTTGGAAGGTGTTATCGCTGGTTTACCTGTTGGTGATGGTGGGTTTTGAAGTCCACCATCAGACCTACTCCGCCATTGGGGGCTCTTTGCTTTTGTACACCTTGATTTCCATAATTTTAGTGGGACTCGCCGAGCGTATATCCGAAATCCACCGAAACCTGTGGTTGGTCCACGTATTGGTACTGTCGCTCTGGGTGGTTTTTGAAGGGCCGTTCTACGAACAATCTTTTATCTATCTGTTGGCTGGCATCCCCTACGAATCCACTAAAATGTTACTAAACCGCTGGCTCCAAACCCAACCCCAAGTTGACTCGGGCCCCACCGAAGCTTATGCCGTTGCTACCCCGGCTACCCCCCCCCAAGGAGGGAGAGCCCCCCAGGGGGGGCAAGGGAAACCAGAGGGGGCACAGAACCAGGCCGGCAAAGGAAGGG
>CALCCH010000769.1 GCA_937899855.1 uncultured Saprospirales bacterium
TGTGGGCTACATCGGCGACGTCAACCAAGGCTTCGCCGGCCTCCAGGAAAAGTACGGACAAGAACGCGTTTTTGATACGGGCATCCGCGAGTGGACCATCATGGGGCAGGCCATCGGAATGGCCATGCGTGGCCTGCGGCCCCTGGCCGAAATTCAGTACCTCGACTACCTCGTCTACGGTCTCGAACCCCTCACCGACGATTTGGCGACGCTGCGCTACCGCAGCAATGGCCAACAGTGCGCGCCGGCCATCATCCGGACCCGGGGGCACCGACTCGAAGGCATCTGGCACGCGGGCTCTCCCATCGGCATGCTCATTCACTCCCTACGTGGCATCTACCTCTGCGTGCCCCGCAACATGACCCAAGCCGCCGGATTTTACAATACCCTGCTCCAAGCCAATGACCCCGGCTTGGTCATCGAATGCCTCAATGGCTACCGCCTCAAGGAGCGACTACCGGAAAACCTCGGGACCTACACCGTCCCCCTCGGCGTTCCCGAAGTCCTACAAACGGGCAGCGACGTGACCCTAGTGACCTACGGCAGTTGTGTCCGCATTGCCGAAGAAGGGATAGCCATGCTCACCAAGGCGGGCATTTCGGTCGAGCTGATCGACGTTCAGACCCTCCTGCCTTTCGATCTGGAGCACCGCATCGTCGAGTCGCTGGCCAAAACCAATCGCATCGTCTTTTTGGACGAAGACGTGCCCGGGGGGGCCACCTCTTACCTCATGCAGGAGGTCCTCGAAACCCAGGGCGGCTATCGCCACCTCGATTCGGCTCCGGTGACGTTGACTGCCAAGGCCCACCGGCCGCCCTACGGCTCGGATGGCGATTACTTTACCAAGCCCAATCCCGAGGACGTGTTCGAATGCGTGTACGCCATCATGACGGAGGCCGACCCCCATCGTTTTCCCGCTTAGTCGAATACTCTTTTTGAACCTAATTGACCAATTGTTGTATCAATTTGTGGCATTTTCCCGTTTCACGGGAGGACGACTGGTTCACCGATTAGAACGCGCAGTTAACAAAACGGTAGTGCTTTCGGCATATAACCGATAATATTGATATATTTGGCGTTTAAACGGCGGCGCTTCGGCGCATCTGGTGGGGCCTGTCCCATTTAACTGATAGCAATATTTCGAACATTGGTCAAGCGAGTAGTTATTATCCCAACTTACAATGAGAAGGAGAACATTGCCCGGATTATCGAGGCGGTGTTTGGACTGTCCAAGTCCTTTCATATTCTCGTGGTCGACGACGGGTCTCCCGACGGCACGGCTGGGATTGTGGAGGATTTGCGCAACAAGTACCCACGCAGCCTATTTTTGATGGAGCGTGAGGGCAAGTTGGGTTTGGGTACGGCTTACATCGCTGGGTTTCGCTGGGGCTTGGAGCAAGGCTACGATTACCTCTTTGAGATGGATGCCGATTTTTCGCACAATCCGGCGGATCTGGTACGGCTCAGCGAGGCTTGTGAGGAGCGGGGGGCCGATTTGGCCGTCGGCTCGCGTTACGTGCGGGGGGGCAGCGTCAAAAACTGGCCCTGGGACCGCATCTTTTTATCCTACGGGGCCTCGCTCTACGTACGGGCTATGACTTGGATGCCGATCAAGGATCCCACGGCGGGATTTATCTGCTACGCTCGCCGCGTATTGGAAGGCATCGATTTGGAGAAAATCCGTTTTGTAGGCTATGCCTTTCAGATCGAGATGAAATTTGCGGCCTATTCGCTGGGCTACCAACTGGAGGAAGTTCCGATCACTTTTGTGGATCGGGTGGAGGGGACCTCGAAGATGAATACCAGTATCGTGAGCGAAGCGATTTTGGGGGTTCTACAGATGCGCTGGCAGAGTTTTTTCAATTCCTACGCCCTGACCGGGGCCGTCAAAAAGGTAAAATAGCGTCTCCGGCGGCAGGAAGTGGTGGAAAGTGGGAACGGATAAGGCTTTTTTGCGCTATTTAAAGTGCTCAAATTGGCCGGATTAAACCATTTGTCATTGATTTGAATACATTTTATTCACAAATAGTTTTTAGATGGCTTCGACAGTGGGGCTGAGTGGGAATGTGGAAAACTTTTTTTTGCAATTTGGGTGGGAAAAGGTGGTAAAATGTGGGAATTTAATTTACTTTTGAACTGTTTATAGCACTCGAAAGGTAAAATTAATGCCTCAACTTTTAGGAGAATACGAATGCAAGATTGATTCAAAGGGGCGAATGCGTTTGCCGAGTTCGCTCATGGAGCAGTTTGGTGTAGAAGGGGCGCATCCCTTTATTGTGAATCGGGGAATGGAAAAGTGCCTGACCCTGTATCCAAAGGGCGTATGGGAG
>CALCCH010000770.1 GCA_937899855.1 uncultured Saprospirales bacterium
GCTGCTGGTGTCTGCGGGCGTCTTTGTTCGTTGTTGCGCTTTTGGCTCTCGCTGCGGTCCTCCCGTAGTTGATTTTTTTTAGTGTTTGTTCATAGTGTTTGTTTTTTGTTTTGTCCCTGTCAAATTGTACGCTTTGACAGGGTTTTTTTTGTCCGGAGGGTTTGGTCTCCCGCAAATGTCCGTACTTTTATCCCATGGATTACAATAAAGAACAAGTGGAAGCGCTCCGCCGCGACTACCGCCAGCACCAACTCCAGGAGAGTGAATTGCTGGCCCATCCCGTGGCCCAATTCAAGCACTGGTTCGAAGCGGCGCTGGCCGCCCAGATGCCCGAGCCCAACGCCATGACCCTCGCCACCTGCAATGCCGCCGGTCGGCCCTCCGCCCGCATCGTCCTGCTCAAGGGCTACGATGAGGAAGGCTTTGTCTTTTACAGCAATTACGAAAGCCAAAAGGCCCGTGACCTGGAGGAAAATCCACAAGCGGCCCTGGTGTTTTGCTGGCTGGGCCTCGAACGTCAGGTGCGGATCAACGGCCGGGTGGAAAAGCTCAGTGCCGCTGCCTCGGAGCGCTACTTTCACAGTCGCCCCAAGGGCAGCCAAATCGGTGCCTGGGCCTCGCCCCAGAGTACGATCATCCCCGACCGCTCGGTACTGGAAGACAAGGTAAAGGCGCTCCGGACGGAATACGAGGGGCAGGAGCAATTGCCACTGCCGCCGTACTGGGGAGGCTATGTGCTCCGCCCCGATGAGCTGGAATTTTGGCAGGGAAGGTCCAGTCGACTGCACGATCGCCTGCGCTATCGGCGGGAGGGGGAGGTTTGGCGCGTTGATCGCCTGGCCCCCTAAGACATCCCCAACGCACAAAGGAGCGTTTCACCGATTGTGAAACGCTCCTTCGTTTTGGGGCAAGACCCGTCTAGCAGTAGCTAGCAGTAGCGGTCGA
This sequence comes from uncultured Saprospirales bacterium, assembly GCA_937899855.1. Classification (GTDB taxonomy): domain Bacteria; phylum Bacteroidota; class Bacteroidia; order Chitinophagales; family Saprospiraceae; genus CALLVY01. The sequence continues at coordinate 946 of CALCCH010000770.1, forward strand.
AAGCCATCTTCAGGTTTTGGGCGATGATTTCCGCCGAGCGACCTTCGATGTGGTGGCGTTCGAGGAAGTGCACCAACTGACCGTCTTTGAACAGGGCGATGGAGGGCGACGATGGGGGATAGGGCAGGAGGTACTCCCGCATCCGCTCCGTAGCTGCTTTGTAGACGCCGGCGAATACCGTGGCGGTTTGGTCGGGTTTTTTGGCGTGGTCCAAGGCCATTTTGGCACCGGGGCGGGCGTTGGCCGCCGCACAGCCACAGACCGAATTGACTACCACGAGCAAGGTACCTTGCTGGTTGGTCATCACGCCGTCGACTTCTTCGGCACTTTGGAGCCCATCAAAACCGAAATCGGTCAGGTCTTTGTGCATGGGCGCTACGAGTTCCAGAGGATACATATTTCTTTTATTTTTTTGAACAGAAAGATTAAATTTGAGTAAAATTACGATTTTCTACTCCGATTAAGCAAAAATAAGAACTGCCAATGTTAAACAATGGAGTATTTCCAATGGTTCAACAACTTTAGACTGTTGACACTTTACTGCCTTCATCAAAGTAAGAGGTAAGCCGCCGGAATGCCATCCGGGGCGTTGCCAATCTAGGTTTTTGTCTTTATATTCGATAAAATTTTTAGCATGAACCGCCTTGCGCTCAACCTAATTACTGCCAATTTACTTGGCTGGACACTGCTATTGTCCAGTTGCAACGCCGATAAGTTGCCCAAACCCATTCCCCCCGACTGCGATCCCATCGTGACCTACGACGATCAGATCCGCCCCATCATCGAACGCAACTGCTCCTACGAGGGTTGTCACGATGGCGTGGGTGCCAATCCTCCGGGAAATTTGACGAGTTTTGATAACATGCGGGTCTATTTCAATGCGGACGGTTTTGAACGCTTCGTCATCTTTGAAAAAGACAATCCGGTGGTGGGCATGCCGCCTTCCTACGCCCCCGCGGGCCGACCACAGGACCTCACCGATGAAGAATTGGCCATCTTTCAGGATTGGGTCAATTGTGGTTACCTAGAAAACTGATCCTAAGCCGTCTTGATAAAACCTAAAACTAACTGACCATGCGTTTGTTGCTTTTACTCATTGGTGGTCTGTACCTCAGTTCCGCTACCGCCCAGGATGCCGATCGGGTAATCCAGACTTTCAAGGACGATAAAATCGTCAATACCCACTCCATCGAGACCCTACCGGCCCGCAAGCTGGACGTTCGCATCGGGCACCGCTTTGGTGACCTACTGGGGGATAATGGAGGCTGGCCCACCCTCTACGGTCTGGAGAATGCCACCGATGTCATGATCGGGGCCGCTTACGGGGTTACCAACGAACTTTCCGTGGGCTTTCACCGGACCAAGGGCAGTGGTACCCTGACCGCCCTGCTCAACGGTACCGTAAAGTACCGCCTGCTCTACCAAAAAACGGACAATTCTTCGCCGGTGTCCCTCACTTTCGTCGGCATCTCCACGGTGTCGACCACCAGCCGATCGACTTCTGAAGAGGCGATCACCTCCTTTCCCAAGACCTCGCACCGCTTCGTACACGCCGCCCAGTTGCTGGTCGCCCGCAAGTTTGGCGATCGCTTTTCCTTCCAACTCATCCCATCTTACGTTCACCGCAACCTGGTGACCAACGAGGATGAAAACGGAATTTTTAGCCTCGGGGCCGCCTTTCGCTTTCAAATTAATAAGGTCTTGGGCGTCATTGGCGATCTCACCTATCCTTTTTCTTCCCTGCGCATGCCCGAAGGCTCGGGATTTTATCCCCCCATCGGGATTGGGCTAGAGATCGATACGGGAGGGCACGTCTTTCAGGTCAATTTTACCAACGCTACCGGCATCATAGAAACCGACTACATTCCCTATACCCGCTCCAATTGGACGGACCTGGAATTCCGACTGGGTTTTGCCATCTCGCGCAAGTTTAACCTTTAAAGCAACTGCTCATGAACAAGACTATTGTGCTGACCTGCTTGATCGCCCTGGCCGTGCTGGGGCTGGGCTGGACGAGCGATGAAGGAATGACCGCTCCGGTGACGCTAGATACCCCAGTGTGGGAAGTGTTAAAAAAATTGGGAGCAGCGGCCCCCAAACACGACTTGCGTACCGACCTGGAAGGAGTCGATCCCGAAATGGGAAAAAATCTGGTCCTCTACGGCTACAAGAAAAAGGGCCAGGGCCTGGGCACCCCGCAGAGCAAACACTTCAAATGTACAGCCTGCCACAATGTGCAGCGGGAAGATCCCGACCTCTCGGTCTCCGATCCCGAAGCCCGCTTGACTTACGCTCAAGAGATGGGACTGCCCTTTCTCCAGGGTACGACCCTCTACGGGGCCGTCGACCGCAGCAGCTTTTACAACGACGATTACGAAAAAAAATACGGTGATTTGGTCAAACCCACCCGCGATAACCTCCGTGAGGCCATCCAACTCTGCGCCATCGAATGCTCCCAGGGACGCCGCCTCGACGAGGTCGAGCTGGAATCGGTACTGGCCTACCTCTGGACCCTGGGGCTCAAGCTGTCCGATCTGCAATTGGAGTCGACCGAGCTGACGCAGATTCAGGATGCCGTCGCCACGATCCAGTCCGGGCAGGTCGACGAAACCACCATCGCCCAAATCCGGGAGCATTATCTCGATGGTTCCCCCGCCCACTTCGTCGAGCCGCCCGCCGATCGCAAGGCCGGAGCGGGACCGGTGGGCCGTCCCGACCGTGGCAAAATCATCTACGAGCTGAGCTGCCAGCACTGCCATGCCGGTGAGCGCTACTCCTTTTACAATATCGACGACTCCAACACGAGTTTCAAACACCTCGCCCGTCACATGAGTCGCTATACCCGTTACTCGCTCTATCAGGTGTCCCGTTATGGCACCAGCCCGCTACCGGGCAAACGGGCCTACATGCCCCAGTATACGCGGGAAAAGATGAGCGACCAACAATTGGAAGACCTGCGGGCTTACATCGAATTGATGGCCGATTCTGGAAAGGCGGTAAAGTAAATGCTGAAAAGGGGAGCTAAATTTCCCAACCGTATTTCTCCCAATCTTCTTCGTAGTCGATATCCGACAACTCCGGTAGTAAGAAATAGGACTGTTCCAGGTCGCGGATACGCGCCAGGGTGGTTGCGAGTACGGCATCCGTACTCCAGGGAATGTCTTCGAACAGGCTGGGGCTAAACTGCTGCATGCCGAGTAGGTAGTAGCCACCGTCGAGGGCGGGCCCGACCACAAAGGGGTGTTCGTCGAGCTGTTGAAAGGCCGTTTCGAGGTGCTCGCGGCGTAGGCTGGCGCAATCGCTGCCAATGATGATGGCTTTATTGCGTTGTTCGAGGGCGAGGGAAAAGGCCAGTTCGATGCGCTTGCCGAGGTCGGGGCCCCGTTGGACGTGTTTGGAGAAATGGGTGCTGGGCCAATCGTCGGGATCTTCGATGCGGTCGCTGTAAAAAAGGTAGCGATAGGCATCGACCGATTGGGCAACCTCCCGGGTGTGGTGTAGCAGGGCGCGGTAGATGCGGAGGGCCTTTTCGGCGCCCGTGGTTTGGGCCAGCCGGGTTTTGACCTTACCCGGTTCGGCGTTTTTGATAAAAATCAGGAGGGCGCGGTTCGAGAAATATTCGATGGCTAGGGACGTTTGGTGGAGTAAGGCCCCAAAGGTACGGCAATATTATCTTCCTTTCTGCTGGTAGAGGTCTTCCTCGGCGACAATTTCGATTTCCATTCCGGCTTCGAGCTTTTTCGATACGGCCGAGTAGGGCGCCGTTACGATCTCTGCACCTGCTTCCAGGCCCGCGGTGATTTGAATGTAGGTATCGTCCTGAATCCCGGTTTGGACCTCGACCATGCGGACGGTATCGCTACTCACCACAAAGACCACTTCCTGGACCCTATCGTCGGGCGTATCGTCATTGCTAACGGTACGGGCGCTGGCTCCCCGGGCTTTTGCTTCCGCTTCGCGGGTGGTGACCGCCTGGATGGGCACGCTTAGGGCCTGGGCTTCCCGGGTGGTGTTGATCTCCACCGAAGCTGACATCCCGGGCCGGAAGGGATAGCGCTGTCTGGCGCTGATCAGGTCCTGGTAAGAAGCGGGGTCGATGCTGATTTTGACGATAAAGTTGGTTACCTGATCCAAACTCATGTGGACGGTATTGGTGGCGGAATTAGCGATTTGGGTGACCCGGCCGGTAAATTGGCGACCGATGTAGGCATCCACTTCGATCGTGACGGGATCGCCGATGGAGACGCGCAGGACGTCGTTTTCCCCCACTTCCACTTGTACTTCCATGGCACTCAGATTGGCGACGCGCATCATCTCGGTACCCGCCATCTGGGCGGTACCCACCACGCGCTCGCCCTGTTCGACGTTGAGTAGGGAAACGATGCCGTTGGTGGGGGCGTAGATGGTGGTCCGCCGCAAATTGGTCCGCAGTTCTTTGAGGGTAGCCTCGGAGCTTTTGACGTTGTATTCCGCGGCCCGGGCGCTCTGTTTGGCCGACTCCAAGCTGGCGATAAAGGATTGGTAATTGGCTTCCACCGAGCGCAGATTGGCCTGGAGACTCTCCAAATTGGACAGCGACTGATCGAAGTCGGCATCGGAGATGACCCCGTCCTGGTGCAAACCGATGTTGCGTTGGTGAATGGCCTGGGTATTTTTGATCTGGGCTTTGATCCGGGCTACTTCGGCTTCCCCCTGGATGACCTGGGCCTTGGCCCGCTCAATGCCCGCCAGGTTATTGGCCACCTGGGCCTTGGCGTTGTTGACCGAGGCGACCCCCCGTTCCACCGCCGACTGGTAGGCATCGGGATCGACCTTGGCCAGCAGTTGGTTGGCCACGACCGAGTCGCCCTCTTCCACGAGCAATTCTACCACCTCACCCGATACGTCGGAGCTGATTTTGACCTCCGTCTCCGGGTAAATTTTTCCACTGGCCGCCACCATTTCCAAAATTTCGCGTCGCTCCGTCTGCTCCGTACTCACCTTCACTCCCTTGGAGCGGCTGCTGCTGCGAAAAACCTGAAAGGCAATCAGGAGGACCACCACTCCGACGAGTAGGTAAAGTAGGGTGTTGTTTCTCTTGGCCATGATTGATGTTTGTTGGTTGTGCGTTGTAAGTTGATACTTGGGAAAGCCCTAGTCGAGGGTAATTTTTTTGCCTTCGTAAAAGTCGACCACTTTGAGCCGGAACAAGTAATCGTATTTTGCGACGATCAGATTGATTTGGGCTTGGTCCAAATTATTTTTAGCCGTGGTAAATTCGAAGGTATTGACGGCCCCCACTTTGAAACGCTTTTCCGTATTCTCGTACGACAGTTGG
>CALCCH010000771.1 GCA_937899855.1 uncultured Saprospirales bacterium
CGCCGATGCCAGTGTCTGCCTGCTGATCTATTCCGATGGGGAGCAATTCTGGATCCGCGAGCACGAGCTGATGCCCATCGGTTCCGGTCTGGAAGGGATGTATTCCTCTACCCACGCCGCCTTTATCGTTCCCCGTCCCCTGTCGGATTCCATCTTCTACGTCTTTACCACCGACGGCTTGGAGCGCCGTTTGGAAGGAGGACTGCGCTACAGCGTGGTCGACATGTGTTTGAACCAAGGGCTGGGGGATGTGGTGGTCGGACAAAAAAACATCCTCGTGCTGGACAGCGTTGCGGAGAAGTAGAGCGCGGTCAACCACGTCAATGGCAAGGACATCTGGCTCATTGCGCACAAAATGTTTTCCAATGCTTTTTATGCCTATCAGATTTCGGAATTGGGCATCGTCAATACCGTCGTCTCGGAAGTGGGGTCGGTGCACGTTGGTGTACTGAGCTTTCTGGATGGAGCGGGAGGAGCGATCGGTCAGATGAAGACTTCCGCCAGCGGTAGACGGCTGGCCCTCCTGGTGGGAAATCGCAGCCCCAATTTTTCCGAGCTGTTCGACTTTGATCCCGCTACGGGAGTGGTCTCCAATCCCATCAGCATCGATACTGAGAACTTGGCCTACGGAATCGAATTTTCTCCCGACAACAGCAAACTGTACATCAACAGCCTGTCGGGCCTCCACCAGTTTGACCTCAGCGCCGGTACGGGGACCCCCGCTGACATCAATGGCTCCAAGACGCAGATTCGCAGCGGCGGCTGTCTGCCCGCGGGGATGCAACTGGGACCCGACGGACGGATCTACGTCAGTCGCTGCAACAACACCCTAGGGGTGATTCGTCGTCCCAATCGCGCCGGTACGGCTTGCGACTACCGCAATTCCGGGGTTCAGTTTTCTTCCAGCCGCACCACCGGGGCCAGCTTCCCCAGCTTCATCAGCAACTTTGAATACCGCAATGGCTTGTTTGGCTGCGCCGTTCCCACCGAAGACGATCCCCTCGCCTGTTCGGACGGGCTCGACAACGACGGCGATGGCCTGATCGACTGTCTGGACGACGATTGCGCGGATCTTTTTCCCGACGGCTGCGCTACCTGTTTCAACGACGGCCTCTCCTTTGCCGACTCGGTGCTGGCCTACAATCCCACCTGCCCCGGCAATACCAATACCAATCCCCAAGCCGCGCTGGGCGTTGCGGACTTTGCCGCCACCGGCCAGGACGTTAGCCTGGGCGAAGGGGGCTCGCTGGTGCTGGCCTTTACCAACAACATCGTCGTCAACTCGGGGACGCCCGATCCCGACATTTGGATTTTTGAGGTGGGGCCGCAAATAGAACCCTCCTCGGTCGAACTGCGTCCGGCCAATGGCATCACCGAAGCGCGCTTGCTCGGGGTGGGATTGGCCGATGCGGATGGGGACGGCTTCTTCGAATTTGGAAACATCGCGGGGGCTACGGCCGCGCTGGACCTCGACGCGGTAGCCACGGGCTTTGCCTTTGCCGAACTAAAATTTGACGCCATCAAAATCGTTGACCTCGCCGATCGCCCCTGTTCCGGCAATACGCCCGGTGCCGATATCGATGCGGTCTGTGCCCTGTCCTCCATCACCTGTACGACGGTCTCCTTCGCCAGCGAAGCCATCCAAATCTGCGCCGGCGAATCCTACGAAGGCTACACCGCCACGGGAACCTACCGCGATACCCTCCTGACCGATGCCGGTTGCGACAGTATCCGCGTGCTGGACCTGGAGGTGAGCGACCTGGCGGTATTTAGCCTTGACGTCCGTCCGGTAGCTTGTGGTACCGCCGGTTCGATTCAGGTCCTGGCGGGCAATGGCATCGGTATTTTGCGTTATTCGATCGACGGAACCAATTTCCAGACCTCCAACTTTTTTCCCAACCTAGGCGCCGGTAGCTACCTCGTCACCGTTCAGGATGCCAATGCCTGTCAAGTAACGGCCCCGGCTACCGTCGGTGGTTCCGACGGGCCAAGCATTGACCAAACCCAGGTGGACCCCACCACTTGCGGGGCCGATAATGGCCAGATCGTGGCGACGGCGACGGGAGGGGTTCCTCCCCTGAGCTACCGCCTGTCCGGTGGAGCCGAACAAGCAACGGGCAATTTCCCCGACCTGCCCGCGGGGGATTATCTTTTGCAGGTCAGCGATGCGGATGGGTGTGACGCCAGTGTTGCCCTCACGGTGGGGGCGAAAACGCCTCCTCAGATTCGCCGCCTCGAAACGCTGCCGCCCAACTGTGGGGCGGACAACGGTCAGGTTCGGATCCTGGCCACGGGCAGTGCGCCACTGGCCTACTCTTTGGATGGTCTGACTTACCAGAGCGTCGACAGTTTTAGCAACCTCGGGGCGGGAACCTATTCGGCCTTCGTACGGGACGGGGATGATTGTGTGGTACAGGACGAGGTGACCCTATTGGCGGGGCTGGCTCCCGAAATCTTGTCGATCGAGGTGGGACCGGCTTCTTGTGGCTTGGCCAATGGCCAGGTGGTGATCGAGGCGACGGGTGGAGTGGGAACCCTGCTGTACGCCATTGAGGATCGGAACTACCGCGCCGAGCCCATCTTTACGGATTTGGCGGGAGGCGAATACCTGCTGGTCATTGAAGACGAGGCAGCTTGTGAGGTGGAACGCGTTTTTACGGTCGAAAGCTTGCCGAATCTGACGCTGGCGGCCGTGGAGGTCGCGGCGGCGAATTGTGGGGAGAGCGATGGCCGTTTGGTACTGGATTTGGCGGGTGGTGCGCTTCCCTATCGTTACGTGCTGAACGGGGGCAGTCCCAGCCTCGATCCCGAACTGGACCAATTGGCGGCGGGAGCGTACACCCTGCAGGTCAGCGATGCCAATGACTGTGTGGTGGCCACGGACTTTAGCATTCCCTCGGGGGAGTGTGAGTTGTACCTGCCCAACGTCTTTTCTCCCAATGGCGATGGGGTCAACGATTGGTTTGGACTTTACGTCAAGGAAGGGGTGCTGTGGCGGGTGCTAGAGCTGCAGGTGTTTGACCGTTGGGGGGGACTGGTGTACCAAAACGAGGACTTCATCGTGGAGGATGCGGGGCGGCGCCAGAGTTGGGATGGAACGCAAAACGGGCGTTTGCTCCAACCCGGCATTTACGTGTACACCCTTCGGGCCCAGTGGGAAAACGGTACCGTGGAGGAGTGGCGGGGCGACGTATTGGTGGCTTATTGACCCGGTCCGGATGGGGTGCCGGGGCCCCTCGTTTGTGGCTTTTCAAACCCGCTGCTTATCCTCCGGGCGCAGACCTGGGTGGTGTTCTTTCGGGGCAGTCCCGACAACATTTACTTTTAATCATCGCGGATTTTGAGTAGTTTTGTACTGTTGTAAAACCATTTGATACCCATTTCTCAACCTATTGGACGATTTTAACCTCGGTAGCGGAGCGTACGATGAGTTGCTCAATTTGCTCAACAACCAGCATTTTACGGAAAAGCCCGGTGCGGCCACCGATCTGGAATTTCTGTCGGATGACTGGTGGTTGCGGGATACGGCGGTGGTGGAAAACATCGTCAAGCGTCAGGGAATGTGGGAGATCCAGTTGGTCTTTGCGCATTATCGCCAACCCTACAAATTGATCAAGCGGGTCATCGAGCGCTATCCGAGTAAGGACAAAGCCGAGCTCAACGCCCGCTATATGAAGCGCTTGGCGGCCAAGGATCAGCGGGGAACGCTCAAGGTCAATTTGGACGATTTTCGGCTGTGTGCTTCCTGAGGGAGAACGCCCGCAGCCCGCGACAATATTACGCAACCGCATGTCTTTAAAAAGTTGAATCAATGGCCGACCTTAGTACGAAGCAAAAAATTTTGAATGCTTCCATCCAATTGTTTAATGAGAACGGGATGGCCAATGTCCGTCTTCAACAAATCGCCAACGAAATCGGCATCAGCGTGGGCAACCTGGCCTACCATTACCGCAACAAGGAGGCCATCGTAGAAGCCATCAACGAAGACCTGTACGAAGAGTCCACTACCATTCTTTCTTCCTACCGCATTTTCCCCAACCTCATCGACTTTGACCACCAACTGGGCAAGTACTACGATTTTATCCAACGATACCCCTTCTACTTTTTTGACCTGATTGAAATCAAGCGCCACTATCCCGAGGTACACGCCAAGAAGCAGGTCCACGTCGCTAAGATGATTCAGCAGATCCGCAAGCGTTTTGACTTCAACGTCAAGCGGGGCCTCATCCAAGCCGAGGTGCGGCCCGAGGTGTACGACGGGGTGGCGCACACCATTTGGGTCCTGATTACCTTTTGGGGCCCCCAGAGCTTGCTGCGGGAAAATCAGCTCCAGGCCTCCAACTGTCGATTCCGCAAAATGGTCTGGAATCAAATGCACCCTTACTTTACACCGCAAGGCATCACAGAATACGAACAACTGATTTTACCACTCCTCAAAAAGTCCTAACGGAAAACGCTGCGGGCTTCCGCGCTTTTCCCAAATTCTTGGCTATGACGAATATCATTTGGCTAAAAGGTGGTGCTTGTAGTGGGAATACCATGTCCTTTCTCAATGCGGAGCAACCCTCGGTGATCGAGCTGATTACCGATTTCGGGATTCACATCCTGTACCACCCTTCGATTGGTTTGGAGATTGGGGAGCAGGTCAATGAGGTGCTGAACGATGCCGTAGCCGAGCGGGTGCAACTGGACATTTTTGTTTTTGAGGGGACCGTCATTCAGGGCTCCAACGGAACCGGTAATATGAATTATTTCGCCGGGCGCCCGATGAAGGATTGGGTCCAGGACCTGGCCGGGGTGGCCAATTACGTGGTGGCCATCGGGGACTGTGCCACCTGGGGAGGCATCATCGCCGTACCCCCCAATCCGACCGAGTCGACGGGACTCCAGTTTCACAAAAAGGAACGGGGTGGTTTTCTGGGGCCGGGCTTTCGCAGCCGTAGCGGTTCCCCCGTCATCAACATTCCCGGCTGCCCCGCCCACCCCGACTGGATGACCCAAATCCTGGTCGCCATTGCCACCGACCGAATGGACGATATGCGGATCGACCACTACCAACGCCCCAAGACCTTTTTTACCGACTTTGTCCAGACCGGCTGTCCCAACGTCAATGCCTTCGTCACCAAAGTCGACGGGGGCTTTGGCAAGCGCGGTGGCTGCTTGTTCTACGAGGTGGGCTGTCGGGGCCCCATGACCCATGCCTCCTGCAACCGCATCCTGTGGAACCGCACCTCCAGTAAAACGCGGGCCAATCATCCCTGCCTGGGTTGTACCGAGCCGGGTTTTCCCCACCACGACCTCCGCAAAGGCTCCGTTTTCAAAACCCTCAAGTACCTGGGCTACCTGCCCAAAGAGGTGCCCACCGGGGAAAGCAAGCTGCAATTCTACTTCAAAACCAGCCTCAACCAGACCCTCCGAAGCCGCTCCTGACCGCCCCTTCCCACATTAACAGCATCCTAGCGTCTCAATTATTTAGACTAATTCCATATTAGATGGTTCTTTCTAATAATTAGGTGTTTTTTTCTAATTGGATTGGAATAAGTTTTTAGATCGCATTATATTTGGTTTATCCCGTTGGGATTAAAATGGAATTTTGTTTACAGACGAATTTCAGAATATTCCAACTTTGGGTGACGGTGCAAAATTATTATGAGTTTTCCCGTTTGGAATAGTTCTTCGCGCTCTGCGAATCCAAGGAAATGTCAGCCGGTACCTTTTGCCATTGATACCAGGGAAACTCAGGTTCTTTCCGTCCAACTATTTACGATAAAACGAATTGAATTATGGCAAATGTATTATGGTTGCAAGGTGGTGCTTGCAGCGGCAACACCATGGCATTTCTCAATGCCGAAGAGCCTACCGTCGTCGAGTTAATCGTCGATTTTGGCATCAACATCCTCTGGCACCCTTCGATCGGTTTGGAGATCGGCCACCAGGTCAGCGAGCTATTGGACGATTGCATTACGGGCAAGACCCAGCTCGACATTTTTGTCTTTGAGGGCTCGGTTATTGAAGGCCCCGAAGGTACCGGTAAGATGAATTATTTTGCCGACCGTCCGATGAAGGACTGGGGTCGGGAATTGTCCGATGCGGCCCAATTTGTGGTGGCCATCGGTGATTGTGCCACCTGGGGGGGAATCCCCGCCGTTCCGCCCAATCCCAGCGAATCGACCGGTATGCAATTTCACAAGAAAGCCAAAGGGGGCTATCTGGGCGCTGACTTTATCTCTAAAGGAGGACTCCCCGTCATCAATATTCCCG
>CALCCH010000772.1 GCA_937899855.1 uncultured Saprospirales bacterium
TGCTGGGTGGCCTACCCGTCGACAACCAACTGACGGCCTTCCACAGCGCCGAAGAGCTGGAGTATTTTCAGGAAAACATCCACCTCCTTCAAGCTGACACCAGTGAATTTTTTGCCACCTCTTCCCTCTGCATCAACTGCCACTCCTTCGATCCCGACGGCCGCGCCTCGGTCGATGCCCAGGGCAACGATGTCAACGTCGTCGACGATTGGCGGGCCAGCATGATGGCCAACTCCGCCCGCGATCCCTTCTGGCGCGCCAAAGTCAGCCACGAGGTGCTGGTCAATCCCTCGCACAAAGTCGACATCGAGACCTCTTGTACCTCCTGCCACGCCCCCCTCGGCCACTACCGCGCCGTACTCACCGGATCCGAACACTACCTGATCAGCGACATGCTCCAGGACACCTTCGGTATCGATGGGGTTTCTTGTGGCGCCTGTCACCAGCAAAGTGAGGAACAAATTGGCCTGCTCAATTCGGGGAAACTCAATTACGATACCTCCCGCGTGATCTACGGCCCCTACCTCTTTCCCTTCGAACAGCCCATGGAGCTTTTCGTCGGTTACAAACCCGTCTGGAGCGAACACATCAACGATGCCGGACTCTGCGCCTCCTGCCACACCCTCATCGTCAATTCGCTCGACCTGGAAGGCAATCCCACCGGGACTTCCTTCGTCGAACAGGCCACCTACCACGAATGGCTCAATTCGGATTACAACGCACAGGACGTCAGTTGTCAGTCCTGCCACATCCCCCGCATCGACGATAAGGTCATCATCGCCCGCAGCATTGGCCCCGTTACGGGTCGCGAGCCCTACGGCCTCCACGAGATGGCCGGCGCCAATACCTTCATGCTCCAGTTGATGAAAGAAAATCGGGACGAATTGGGCATTCCCGCCACCGAAGCCAATTTTGATTCGACCCTCACCTATACCTACGAGATGCTCCAGCAAAAGACCCTAGCCTTCGAGATGGAGCTGGATTCCCTCGGTAGCGATACCGCCTACTTCTCCATGACACTCCGCAATCTGGCGGGCCACAAATTCCCCTCCGGCTACCCCAGCCGACGGGCCTTCATCGAATTCGTGGTGCTGGAGGAAGATGGGGATACCCTCTTCCAATCGGGTGTGCTGGACGACACCTACGAGGTGATGGGTATGGACGACCATTACGAGCCCCACTATGATATCATCCGTTCCCCGGATCAGGTACAGATCTACGAACTGGTCAATGCCGATGTGGAAGGACAGTTTTCGACCGTTCTCGAACGGGGCTTTCAAGCCCTCAAAGACAACCGCCTGCCCCCCCTCGGTTTTAGTCGTAGCCATCCGGTGTACGACACGACCCAAATCGCCGGACTGGCCCTCGACGATACCGACTTTAACCAACTGGATGGTCAGGAAGGCAGTGGTGGGGATCGCATCCGTTACCACATTCCCCTGGCGGGCTACGCGGGGGGCAGCATCCGACCCCGTGCCCGAGTACTGTATCAGTCCTTGCCGCCCAAATGGATGGCCGAAATGTTTGCTACCACTACGCCCGAAATCGAGACCTTCCGCAATATGTACGATCGGGCCGACCAGTCGGCCGTCGTAGTCGCCAGCCAAGACCTGGACCCCATCTACATCCGTGGTGTGGGTACCCGCGACCTTCCGGCAGCCACTGCCTGGCGCATTGGCCCCAATCCCAGTAGTGATGGTTGGTTGAATGTCGTACGACGGGATGGCAGCTCGGAAGTGGCGCAAATTGAAGTATTTGATACGCGGGGATCGCACTTGGCCAGTCACCGCCAGTCTTCCTTCTTCTTACCCGACGCACCGGGGATTTACCTGCTGCGCATCTACAGTGCGGGACAGTGGTGGACCAGTAAAGTCATTCGGAATTAGCGCGCTATACGATCAGTGGAGCAAGAGTTTTTCGGTGTAAACACCCTCCGGCCCGCTGATCTGGACCCAATAAACGCCCCGGGGCCACTGCTCAATGACCACGGCTCCCGGTGCCGTCATCGCCTCGTACCAGGATCGTCCCCACGGGTCGTAAATCCGAACCTGGACTACGGCTTCCTCTTCCCATTCCAAATACAAGCGATCCCGAGCGGGATTGGGGAAAAACCGCGGCGTAAAGTCACGCGGTGCGGATCCCAAGCCAGTGCTGATGTTGAGTTCGACGGGGACGCGGGCACTGCGGCAAAAGATGGGGGCGGGTTCGATTTCCCAATCGTAGAAAAAGTAGTAACTGCCATCCAAAGAGCCCGTAATCGCTGCGTAGGGACCGAGGGAGTAGGGAAAGCTTAGGATCGATTTTTCCGTATCGGCGTACAAACCATCGTCGCCACGCGCCGCCACCCAAATCTCGGTACTCACCGGTAGAAAGAGGTCCAAGTCCAGCCGACTTTCCCCCGCCGGAATCATACGCTCGACGACGTAGAGCACTTCGTTTTGCTGGCGGTTAAAAAAGCGGATGGTCCGCTCTCCGGCCGTCTCGGCGTACACCTTAAACGAACGCAAACGCAGGGGACGATCGACGCGGAAGGTGAGGTAGCGAAAGTCCTCATCCGCATTCAGGGGGCCACTACCGTTTTCGCGATTGGTCTTTCCCCCCCGCAGTGACGGT
>CALCCH010000773.1 GCA_937899855.1 uncultured Saprospirales bacterium
GCGGAAGTACGCACCGAGCACCGATCTTCCCCGCATCATCAACGGCCTGGGAATAGCCATTATTTCGACTTCCAAAGGTGTGATGACCGACAAGCAGGCCCGCACGCAGAAAGTCGGTGGCGAAGTGATTTGCTACGTTTATTAATCTCAAAATTGTAAAGAAAATGTCTAGGATAGGAAAAGCACCCATTCCCGTTCCCGCTGGCGTAGAGGTAAAGGTCAACGATGCCAATTTGGTGACGGTCAAAGGGCCTAAGGGAGAATTGATGCAGCAGGTTGATCCCGATATTACGATCGAGGTCGCCGGTGCGGAAGTCCTGGTGAAGCGTCCGACGGACCAGAAGCGCCACCGCTCGATGCACGGGCTGTACCGCTCGCTGGTCGCCAATATGGTGGAAGGCGTTTCGCAGGGTTACAAGAAGGAGCTGGAATTGGTGGGGGTTGGTTACCGTGCCGAAAACTCCGGTCAGTTGCTGACCATGACCTTAGGTTTTTCCCACCCCGTGATGTTTTACATCCCCGACGAAGTGAAGTTGGAGACCGAGATGAAAAAGGGGCAAAACCCCCTCGTTCGCTTGGAGAGCTTTGACAAGCAGCTGATCGGACAGGTGGCGGCCAAAATCCGCTCTTTCCGTAAGCCAGAACCCTACAAAGGAAAGGGTATTCGCTTTAAGGGTGAAGAAATCCGTCGGAAGGCAGGTAAGACGGCCGCCAAGTAATCGGAGGTCGCTGGCATTGACCGGCATTGACCGGCATTGAATCAATTGTAAAATCGAAAGAATCATTTAGAAGATGAGACGCACTAAAGCTGAGCAGAGAAAACGGATTCACCTCCGTATCCGCAAGTCCATCAAAGGGACGGCTGAACGGCCTCGTTTGTCGGTTTTCCGCAGCAATAAGGAAATCTACGGCCAGATCATTGACGACCTCAAGGGCGTGACCCTAGCCGCTGCTTCCTCGCTCGACAGCGAATTTGTCCGGGAAGGCAGTAAAGTATCCCAGGCCAAAGCCGTCGGTCAGTTGCTGGCCAAGCGCGCCAAAGCCCAAAACATCGAAACCTGCCTCTTTGACCGGGGTGGATATTTGTATCACGGAAGAGTAAAAGCACTGGCTGATGGCGCTCGCGAGGGTGGCCTTTCCTTCTAAAATCAATTAGCATTATGGCAAAGAGGACTCCAAACAGAATCAAACCGGCCGATACGGAGCTGAAAGAAAAGCTGGTCAACCTCACCCGGGTAGCTAAGGTCACCAAAGGGGGTAGACCCTGTAGATATGCCGCCATCGTGGTAGTAGGTAATGGCAAAGGTACCGTTGGTCACGGCCTGGGTAAGGCCCGCGACGTGCAAGAAGCGATTGCTAAGGCCGTCGACGATGCAAAAAAGAACCTGGTCAAATTCCCCTTGCACAATGGAACCATCCCCCACGAGCAAAAAGGCAAGTACGGCGCTGGTAAGGTGCTCATCAAGCCCGCCTCCGAGGGTACTGGTGTAATCGCTGGAGGTGCCATGCGGGCCGTTCTGGAAATCGCGGGCGTACAAAACGTACTGGCCAAGACCCAGGGTTCGCCCAATCCCCACAACGTGGTCAAGGCCACGGTGGATGCCCTCTCCAAATTGAGAAGTCCCATGGTTATTGCCAAGCAGCGCAATATTACGATGGATAAATTGTTTAATGGATAATGAGCCATTATCTCGTCGGGTCAATTCCGGCACGGTACTGGCACAAATGCTAACCAAGATGGGTCAAGTAAAAGTTACGCAAGTCAAAAGCGCCATCGACCGCTCCAAGCGCCAAAAGGATACCCTCAAAGCGCTGGGCCTCCGCAAGATGCACCAAACGGTGACGCACAACGCAACGCCCCAGATTCTGGGCATGATCAAAAAGGTGAATCACCTCATCGAGGTGGAACATTTAGCCTAATCATTCGTAAAAAAACTTATTCCACTTTTTAAAGGGTCATTATAATGGAATTACATAGCCTAAAGCCTGCCAAAGGCGCGGTAAAACAAGGAAAGAGAATTGCAAGAGGACAAGGATCGGGACGTGGTGGTACCAGTACCCGGGGTCACAAAGGGGCAAAATCGCGTTCGGGTTACAGCCGCAAGCGCAACTTTGAAGGAGGGCAGATGCCGCTCCAGATGCGTTTGCCCAAGCGGGGATTCAAAAATCCCAATCGCGTGGCTTTCGTACCCATTAACCTGGCCCGTTTGCAAGCCATTCACGAAAAATACCAGGTAGATACCATTGATCTGGATACCCTGGTTGCCCAGGGCATCGTGAAGAAAACCGATAAAGTGAAGATCTTAGGATTAGGAGAATTGAAGACCAAGTTAAGCGTGACTGCCCACGCCTGCTCGGCGACGGCGAAAGCCGCCATCGAGGCGCAGGGGGGGACCGTAAATATCGTTTAAAGCAAACCGATGAAAAAGTTTATTACTACCTTACAGAATATCTGGAAGATCAAGGAATTGAGAAACCGGATACTTTTCACCTTGGGACTGTTGCTAATTTACCGCATCGGTTCCTTTGTCGTTCTACCGGGAGTGATGCCCTCGGCCCTGGAAAACGCCAATAGCGAGGGCGCTAGCGACATCCTAGGGCTCATCAACGTTTTCACCGGTGGTGCCTTCAACAATGCCTCGGTCTTCGCACTGGGGATCATGCCCTATATCACCGCCTCCATCATCGTCCAGCTACTGGGCTTTGCCGTACCCTATTTCCAGCGGCTCCAGCAGCGAGAAGGAGAGTCGGGGCGTAAAAAACTCAGTCAAATCACCCGTCTGCTGACCCTGGCCATCACACTGGTTCAGGGAGGCGGTTACCTCGCTTATATCAAAAGCCAGGGCGCCGTATCGCCCATCATGCCCGATAGCGTTTTCTGGCTGGCCAATATCATCATCTTGTCCATGGGGACCATCTTCGCCATGTGGCTGGGAGAGCGGATCACCGATCGCGGGGTCGGCAACGGTATTTCCTTGCTCATCACCATCGGAATCATCGCCACCCTGCCCAGTGCCTTGATA
Source organism: uncultured Saprospirales bacterium (assembly GCA_937899855.1). Lineage (GTDB taxonomy): Bacteria > Bacteroidota > Bacteroidia > Chitinophagales > Saprospiraceae > CALLVY01. The sequence goes on from CALCCH010000773.1 coordinate 3,024, forward strand.
TTTGAATTCCAGGCCCAATTGCAGGGCGGACGTCTGTTGGTCTTCCTGCTCGAAATGGCCATCCTTTTCGTCGTCGTGATGGCTACCATTATGGTGGTTCAGGCGGTTCGTCGGATTCCCATCCAGTTTGCCAAGCGAATGGTAGGGCGGGGCGCTTCGAACATCCCCACCGCTGGTGCCCGCGATTACATTCCCGTCAAAGTGAATGCCTCGGGAGTAATGCCCATCATTTTTGCTCAGGCGCTGATGTTCTTACCCGCCACGGTTGCTCAATTTACCACGAGCAATGGCCAGCCTTCGACCAATAGCTTCTTGATGGCCCTCAACGATTTTACCTCCGGGCCGTACAACGTGATTTACTTCATCCTGGTGGTCGTATTTACCTACATTTACACGGCCCTGCTGGTAAATCCCCAGCAGTACTCGGAATACCTGAAGCGTCAGAACGCCTTTATCCCCGGGATCAAGCCCGGCAAGAAAACGGCGGATTTTATTGACACCATCACCACTCGCATCACCCTACCCGGTTCGGTCTTCCTGGGGATCATCGCGATCCTGCCCGCCTTTGCCAGTCGCTTTGGCGTCAACACGGCCTTCGCCATGTTCTTTGGGGGAACGTCGCTGCTGATTCTGGTAGCGGTAGTACTGGATACCCTCCAGCAGATCGAAAGCCACCTGATCATGCGCAAGTACGACGGCTTGGTCAAATCGGGTCGACTCAAGGGCCGCAGTGGCGTCCAAGGTATCGGTGCCTCGATGTAAAGAAAGCCTCTTCGGAGAGCGTGAGGAAAACCTTTGCGACACTTTTTAGTTACTCTATTGATAGTGTTTTGATTAAAAAAGTTAAACCTCACATTTTCTGATGATTTTCTATAAGACAGCGGATGAAATCGAACAGATCAGAGAAAGTTGCCTGATCGTGTGTAAGGCACTGGCCCACGTGGCCAGTCGGATTCGACCGGGAATGACCGGCGAACAGATCGATCGGGAGGCAGAAGCATTGATTCGAGACCACGGTGCCGATCCTGGATTCAAGGGCTACCGAGGTTTTCCCGCCACCCTGTGTATTTCCGTCAACGAAGGCGTGGTACACGGCATTCCCAGCAAAACCGAATTCCGCGACGGTGACGTCGTATCCGTGGATTGCGGTTCCTTCAAGAATGGCTTTTACGGAGATTCTGCCTTCACCTTTGCCCTGGGCGAGGTGAGTGACGAAGTCATGCAGCTTCTACGCGTTACCAATACGGCGCTCTACAAAGGCATCGCCAATGCCATCGTGGGCAAGCGTTTGGGAGACATCGGTTTTGCCGTACAGGAATACTGCGAACGCCAGCACAAGTACGGCGTCGTTCGGGAGTTGGTGGGGCACGGCATCGGTCGCAACCTACACGAAGCCCCCGAAGTTCCCAACTATGGAAAGCGAGGCCGGGGTCCGATGCTCAAGGAAGGCCTGGTCATTGCCATTGAGCCGATGATCAACCTGGGGCGGAAGGAAGTAAGACAAGCCTCGGATGGTTGGACCATCATCACCAAAGACAAACAGCCCTCGGCTCACTTTGAGCACTCGGTAGCGGTAAAAAAGGGCAATGCCGATATTTTATCCAATCACGAACCCATCGAAGCGGCCTTACAAAGCAACCCCGAGGTCCACGAAGTCGGAGTGATTGCCACCGAAAGCCTAGAGATTTAGGGACGGGTTTGATTTTTTGCCTCGGAAACGACTGAAAATCAACAATTTTGTGTATCTTTGCACACCGAAATTCGAAGTATGGCCAAACAGGACTTAATTAAACAGGATGGTATCATTGAGGAAGCATTGTCGAACGCAATGTTTCGCGTACGTTTGGAGAACGACCACGAAATAGTGGCGACCATCTCCGGCAAAATGCGCATGAACTACATCCGAATCCTGCCGGGAGACAAAGTGGCAGTGGAAATGTCGCCTTACGATTTATCGCGCGGTCGGATTACCTACCGCTATAAATAAAAATAGCCGGCTCGTGGGGGGAATCCCCGCAGGCTGCACTAAATTTTAGAATTATGAAAGTAAGAGCATCAATCAAAAAGCGTTCGGCCGATTGCAAGATCGTACGTCGCAAAGGAAAACTCTACATCATTAATAAGAAAAACCCACGGTTCAAGCAACGCCAAGGGTAATTGTAATAAAACCACAAATAACAGTATACAATGGCTCGTATTGCAGGCGTAGACTTACCAAGAAATAAAAGAGGCGTGATCGGCCTGACCTACATTTATGGTATCGGTCACTCTTTGGCTAGCGAGATTCTGGAGAAAATTGGCCTTGACGAAAACACCAAAGTGGTCGACTGGACGGATGATAACGTACGGGAACTTTCCCGAGTCATTCAGGACGAGTACAAGGTAGAAGGTCAACTGCGCTCCGAGGTGCAAACCAACATCAAGCGTTTGATGGACATTGGTTGCTACCGGGGCTTGCGTCATCGTAGGGGTTTGCCCTTGCGTGGGCAACGGACTCAAACCAACGCGCGTACCCGCAAAGGAAAGCGGAAGACCGTCGCCAATAAGAAGAAAGCTACTAAGTAATTGAATTTAAAATAGACGTTTCGTCATGGCAAAAGGAAAAAAAGTCAAAAAGAGAAAAGTCAAAGTGGAGCCGGAAGGTTTCGCGCACATTCGGGCTTCTTTCAACAATATCATCATTTCACTAACCAACAAGCAGGGCCAGGTTATTTCTTGGGCTTCGGCTGGTAAAGCGGGATTCCGCGGTTCGAAGAAGAATACGCCCTACGCCGCTCAAATTGCGGCCAGTGATGCCGCTCGGACGGCCTACGAAGCGGGAATGCGCACTGCCATCGTTTACGTCAAAGGTCCCGGCTCCGGTCGGGAAGCAGCTATCCGTGCCATCGACGTGGCGGGTATCAAGGTTACCCGGATCAAGGACATGACTCCGATTCCGCACAATGGTTGCCGTCCTCCCAAGCGTCGTCGCGTCTAAAGGGCCAGTGAAATCGCGTTTGCAAAAACATTTTAAACAGTCAAGTAATAATGGCAAGATATACCGGACCAACGTCGAAGAAAGCCAGAGCCTTTGGAGAAGCGATCTACGGATTCGACAAAGCCTTCGAGCGTAAGAAATACCGCCCCGGACAGCACGGTAATAGCCGTCGGAGAAGACAAAATTCCGACTACGCCCTCCAGTTGATGGAGAAGCAAAAGGCCAAGTACACCTACGGCGTGTTGGAGCGTCAGTTCCGCAACACCTTTGAGCGGGCTACCCGCAGCAAGGGCGTAACGGGGGAGAAGCTACTCCAATTCTTGGAAGCTCGCCTCGACAATACCGTATTCCGCCTGGGAATCGCTCCCACGCGCCGCGCCGCGCGGCAGTTGGTATCGCACAAGCACATTCTGGTCAATGGCGTATTGACCAATGTTCCCTCGGCGCAGATTCGCCCCGGCGACGTGATTAGCGTTCGCGCCCGGTCCCGTCACCTGAACGTGATCCAGGAAAGCGTCGGCGCCAAGTCGGACGTCCGCAAGTTCGGCTGGTTGGAATGGAACCCCGAAAAAATGCAAGGCATCTTTATGGCCTATCCCGAACGAGAGCAAATACCCGAGAAGATTAACGAGCAGCTAATCGTTGAATTGTACTCGAAGTAAAAATACGATCATTCTGCTTTGACCATGGCTCCCCGAGTCATGGTCAAAGCTTTTTGACTGTTCTTCCATTTTACCCCTTTATTTAAAGAACTTCTCAACTTATGAGCATTTTAAACTTTCAGAAGCCCAACAAAATCATCCTGCAAAAAGCAACTGATTTTGAAGGTATCTTCGAATTTAAACCACTCGAACCCGGTTTTGGCCAAACCGTTGGCAACTCTCTCCGTCGCGTACTCTTGTCGTCGTTGGAGGGCTTCGCCATCTCTGCGGTCCGGATCGCCGGCGTCGAGCACGAGTTTTCCACCATCCGTGGCGTTGTAGAAGATGTGGTAGATATTGTACTGAATTTAAAGCAAGTTAGATTGAAGCAACTCATCGCCGATGAGGACGTTTCGACCGAGAAGATTTACCTGACGATTAACGGAAAAGAACAGTTTACCGCGGGAGATATCGAGGAGCACACCAACGTATTCAAGGTGATGAACCCCGACCTTCCCATTTGCTCGATGGAGCCCTTCGTAAACCTCGAAATGGAGCTGACCATCACCAAAGGCCGGGGCTACGTACCTGCCGACGAAAACCTACCCAAGGATGCCCCCATCGGGGTTATTCCCATCGACGCCATTTACACGCCGATCAAGAACGTTTCCTACCAGATTTCCAATACGCGTTTGGGCCAACGTACCGATTACGAAAAACTAACCATCGAAGTCAAAACAGACGGTACGATTCACCCCGAAGATGCCATCAAAGAAGCCTCGCGCATCCTGATCCAGCACCTCATGCTGATCACCGATGAAAACATCACCTTCGAAGATGCCGGTGGCCGCGAAGACAACATCGTGGACGAGCACATCCTCCACATGCGCAAGCTGCTCAAGACCTCGCTGGAAGACCTCGACCTGTCGGTACGGGCTTACAACTGTCTGAAAGCTGCCAAGATCAATACCCTGGCCGAGTTGGTGCGCTACGATACGCACGAACTGCTGAAGTTCCGCAACTTCGGTAAAAAGTCCCTGGTAGAGATCGAGGAACTCTTGCAGGAAAAAGGTTTGACCTTCGGCATGGACCTGTCGAAGTACAAACTGGACGAGGAATAATCATTTTTTCCAGCAATAACCGACTAGCGGCTCCGTCGCGAAAGGTGTTGCGAAGTTATTCGGGAGTGGGCCCTGCCCACACTTACCCGAGATTAAAAAACCAAACCAAAGATGAGACACGGTAAGAAATTCAACCATCTCGGAAGACAGCAAGGCCACCGTCGTGCCCTGCTCAAGAACCTTTCCATTGCCTTGATTACGCACAAGCGGATCACCACGACCCTGGCCAAAGCCAAAGCCCTGCGTCGCCACGTCGAACCGCTGATTACCAAGGCCAAGGACAATACCACTCACTCCCGTCGGGTAGTTTTTAGCTACCTCCAGAGTAAGACCGCCGTCAAGGAACTTTTCGGTCCCGTCGTAGCCAAGGTAGGCGATCGCCCCGGTGGATACGTACGGATCATCAAGACCGGCTTTCGCAAAAGTGATGGTGCCGAGATGGCGATGATCGAGCTGGTGGATTTCAACGAACTGCTGCTCAGTGCCAAGGCCTCGGGCGAAAGCCAGAGCAAGTCGGGCCGCAAGCGCCGTACTCGTCGGGGAAGAAGATCCGGTGGTGCCGAGAACGCGGCCGCTGCGACCAGCGCCGTGGAGGAGAGCCAAGTGGAAGAAAGCGATGCTGCCGATGCGGCAGCGGGCGAGGAAGAATAGACAACGACTTTCCTTTTCCCAACAAAGGGCCATTCCGGTACGTATCGGAATGGCCCTTTTGCATGGGCGGGCCAGCTGGCAAATCAACCGTCAGGTGGTCACGCGTGGGCTGGGGAGGGCACGTAAGGCTAGAAGCCATCTCAAAATGTTTTTGCCGGCGAGGGAGTGGTCATTTGTGCTCCTACGAGGCGCCAAAACGGAGCATAGCTCCCGATTCCTATCGGGACGACGCTTTTGGCAACGAAGTAGGGGCGAGAATGCCCCTGTCGTAGCCCAAATCGACGAAGGAGATTCACGCCAGTAAAGTATATTTTTGAGATGGCTTCTAGCCAAAACGTCAATCGTCAAGTCGGGATCTACTTGGCGGCTGTTGGACTGCATCGCGTGCGGATGTCTGGGAAGGGGCTCCATTGGTTCTAAGGAGAATTGCGGAGGGGAGCGCGAAATACCGAGGGGGAGAGACGTATCAGGCCCCTGGTAATGCCAAGCTTTCCCTCAAATTCTCGCCCAAAATTTCGTTTCCCCTCCCCGATGTACTATCTTTGCATTCCGATACGCGTTCTCTCTTCCAAACCTTGCAAACCAAGTGCTTTTATGAGCAATGTGCAACAAACTCCGGCGGTGCTTCTCCTCGCGGATGGTACCGTCTTCCACGGTCAGGCGGCTGGTAAAATCGGAACCACCGCTGGCGAAATTTGCTTCAATACGGGAATGACCGGCTACCAAGAAGTATTTACTGATCCCTCCTATTACGGTCAACTCCTCGTCGCCACCAACGCCCACATCGGCAATTACGGCGCCCGTCACACCGAATCGGAATCCGGGGACATCAAAATTGCGAGGCTAATCTGCAAAAATTTCAACTACAACAAAAACTCGCGGCCCCAAGCCGATTATTCCATCCAGGAGTACTTCGAACGGGAAGAGCTGGGCGGCATCTGCCGCGTTGATACGCGGGCCATCGTCCGGCACATCCGCAGCAAGGGAGCGATGAACGCCATCATTTCCTCCGAAATCACCGACCTTACCGAGTTGCAGCAACGGCTGGCCAAGGTCCCCAATATGGAAGGGCTCGAATTGGCCTCCCAGGTGAGCACCACCGAAGCCTACACGATGGGCGAGGAAGCCACCGCCGAATACCGCATCGCCGCCCTCGATCTGGGCATCAAGCGCAACATCCTGCGCAATTTTGTGGCGCGGAATTGCTTCGTCAAAGTATTCCCCGCCAAAACCTCCTACGAAGAATTGCTCGCCTTCCGTCCCGATGGCTTTTTCCTATCCAATGGCCCCGGCGATCCCGCCCCCATGGATTACGCCATCGCGACCACCAAGGCCATTCTCAACGACAATCACCCCCTGTTTGGCATCTGCTTGGGCCACCAAATCCTCGCCCAGGCCGTCGACATTCCAACCTATAAAATGCACCACGGTCACCGCGGGATCAACCACCCGGTTAAGAACCTCGTGACGGGCCGCTGCGAAATCACCAGCCAGAACCACGGCTTCGGCGTCAGCCCGGAAGCCCTGGCGGCCAACGAAGATAAAGTAGAGATTACCCACCTTAACCTAAATGACCAAACCATCGAGGGAATCCGCGTTCGCAATCACCGCGCCTTTTCGGTCCAGTATCACCCAGAAGCTTCACCGGGCCCCCACGACGCTCGCTATCTGTTTGATCACTTTGTTGACCTGATGAAGGAAGCGAAAAAGGAGACGCTCGCCTCGGAGCAAATCACTAATTCGTAACCACAACCAACACCACACCAAAGCAATGAGTGAAATTATTGACATCCGTTCCCGGGAGATTCTCGACTCCCGAGGCAACCCTACCGTCGAGGTGGAAGTACTCACCGAAGAGGGCGCCCTGGGCCGCGCCGCCGTCCCCTCCGGTGCCTCTACCGGGAAGTACGAAGCCGTCGAGCTGAGAGATGGCGATCAAGGTCGTTTTATGGGTAAAGGCGTACTGAACGCCTGTAAAAACATCGAGGAAGAACTGCGCGAAGCCCTGATCGGTGAGGAAGTAAGCGAGCAACGCTACCTCGATCAAATCATGATCGATCTGGACGGGACGCCCAATAAGTCGCGACTGGGGGCCAATGCCATCCTGGGAACTTCCCTGGCCATCGCCAAAGCCGCGGCCGAGGAGTACGGAATGCCCCTGTACAACTACCTCGGAGGCGTCAACGCCCACGTCCTGCCCGTACCGATGATGAACATCCTCAACGGAGGATCGCACGCCGATAACAGCATCGACTTTCAGGAATTTATGGTGATGCCCGTCGGGGCGGAAGTTTTTTCGGAAGGATTGCGGATGGGCGTCGAAATTTTTCACCACCTCAAAAGCGTCCTCAAAAAGAAGGGCTACTCGACCAATGTCGGCGATGAGGGTGGTTTTGCCCCCAATATCAAGTCCAACCAGGAAGCTATCGAGACGGTCCTCCAGGCCATCGAAGCGGCGGGCTACCGTCCCGGTGAAGATGTCCTGATTGCGATGGACGCTGCGGCTTCCGAGTTTTACAACGAGCAAGAAAAGGTGTACCACTTCCACCAAAGTACGGGCGATAAGCTCACGACTAGCCAAATGGTCAGCTACTGGAAAGAGTGGTGCGATCAGTACCCCATTCTCTCCATCGAAGACGGCTTGCACGAAGACGACTGGGCGGGCTGGGCCGAACTGACCAAAACCCTGGGCCACCGCATCCAACTGGTGGGCGATGATTTGTTCGTCACCAATAGCAAACGCCTCCAGCGTGGGATCGAAGAGGATTCGGCCAATTCGATCCTGATTAAGGTCAACCAGATCGGTAGCCTCACCGAGACTATCGATACGGTCAACCTCGCCACCCGCAACGCCTTTACCAGTGTGATGAGCCACCGCTCGGGCGAAACCGAAGACGTCACCATCGCCGATTTGGCCGTGGCCCTCAATACCGGGCAGATCAAGACCGGTTCGGCTTCGCGTTCGGACCGGGTGGCGAAGTACAACCAACTGCTGCGGATCGAGGAGGAGTTGGGCGATGCGGCTATTTACCCGGGCAAAGCCCTACTTGGCCGTTGATGGAAAGATTAATCCACAATTCAACGGATTCGCATTATATTTGCTTGTGATTTGTTGAAATCTGCAAGTACCGTCACCAAGTGATAAAATTATGGCCGTAAGATCAAATCCCCTGCAGCCCCTGCTCGACCGCATTCCCACTCCGATGCGAAACGTTTACTTTCTGTCGCTGGTGCTGTTTTTTGCGTACATGGTCTTTATCGACAAACACGATTTCCTCACCCAGTGGCGCTTGCAGCAAACGCTCAACAAATTGGAACGCGACAAGGTCTACTACGAGGATCAAATCGAATCCATTCAAAAGGACCGCCGCGACATCAACAATGACAAGGAAAAGTTTGCGCGCGAGCACTACTACCTCAATCGCTCCGGCGAGGATGTTTTTATCATCGAACAACAATAAAACCATTTCACCAAAATAGAAGAAGCGCTTATGTCAGTTTTAGTCAATAAAGATTCTAAAATTATCGTCCAAGGATTTACGGGTAAGGAAGGTACCTTCCACGCGACCCAAATGATCGAGTACGGTACCAACGTCGTCGGTGGCGTGACCCCCGGTAAAGGCGGCCAAAGCCACCTCGACCGACCGGTGTTCAATACGGTAGAAGCGGCCGTCCGGGAAGCGGGTGCCGATACCTCCATCATCTTCGTTCCCCCAGCCTTCGCTGCGGACGCCATTATGGAAGCGGCCGAAGCGGGCATCAAAGTCATCATCTGCATCACCGAGGGCATCCCCGTACAGGACATGGTGAAAGTAAAGGCCTACCTCCGCGACAAGGCCTGCCGCCTGGTAGGGCCCAACTGCCCCGGCGTAATCACCCCTGGAGAGGCCAAGGTGGGCATCATGCCCGGTTTTATTCATAACCCCGGCCGAGTCGGCATCGTATCGCGCTCGGGAACCCTGACCTACGAGGCCGTCGACCAAGTCACCAAAGCGGGACTGGGCCAGTCGACCTGTATCGGAATCGGGGGTGATCCCATCGTCGGTACTACGACCCTCGAAGCGGTGCGCCTCCTGATGGAAGATCCCAATACGGATGGCATCATCATGATCGGTGAGATTGGCGGCAGCATGGAAGCCGATGCCGCGCACTGGGTAAAGGAAAATGGTACCAAGCCCGTGGTGGGTTTTATCGCGGGTCAGACGGCGCCGAAGGGGCGTACGATGGGCCACGCGGGCGCCATCATCGGTGGGGAAAACGATACGGCCGAAGCCAAAATGAAAATTATGGCGGCATGCGGTATTCACGTGGTCAATTCCCCCGCTGAGATCGGGGTGACGATGGCCAAGGCGCTGGAAGCCCAGCAAGTGGCCAACTAAGCCCAGGCCTCATTTACTCCTACGCTACTCAAAGCGGCATTATCGACTCGATAGTGCCGCTTTGTTGTTCCAGCCCAGCAAAGCAAGCGCCGTGAGGATCAGCCCCAGCGCTATCCAGGGGTACCAGGGATGTACAGGGCCTTGGTCCAGGGGCTGCCCCTCCCCGAAAAAGACAAAACCCGCCCAGAAGTAGGGATGGCGGTGTTCGAGATCGCTTTGGAGTAGGTAGGCCGTCTTGGCCTGGCGAATCGCCTCGTCTTTGCGTTTGCCCATTTGGAGGTGGCGGTAAAAATGTTGTAAAAGCTGCTGGGTAGAACAATCGTCGACCGCCCACACCGTCATCAAAACGCTAGGGCAACCCGCCACCGCAAAACCCCGCGCCAAACTCAGTACCCCTTCCCCCCGCGCCAGTCGCCCCGAGCCCGTATTGCAAGCACTCAGTACCGCCAGCTCAGCGCGGACTTGCAATTGATTCAATTCCAGGTTGGACAGGAAGTCATCACTGAAGAAAATTTTATTGAGTTCGCCCTCGCGCTCGCTCTGGCAAGCGTGGGTGGCCAGGTGGAGGATTTGGTAGTCGGCCGCGCGGTCTTCGAAGGCGGCCCGAGTGGCTTGGGGACCCAGCAGGACGTCGCCCGCCAGCAGGCTTTGGATGCCCTCGACCTCCAATTCGCTACAGGCCAGATTGTACAGCTGGGCCCCGGCGCAGGAGCGGTCGGCGGCGATGGGCCCACTAAAGCTGGGCGCCATGCCCAGGAAGACTCGGTCGGCGGAGGAAGGGGGGGCTTGGTACTGCGTCCACCAATCGGCGGAGTAGGCGTAGCTGATGCGGTAGTCGTGAAAGAGGTAAGCATTGTGGCCAAAGGCGTAATCGTCCTCCGCCTTGGAGGGAGCGCGGAGGAGGAGGTCGAAGGGCAGTTGGTGGAGCCATTCGTCGGGTACGATGCGCAGGCCCTGGACGGTGGTGGGGATTTCCCGGAGGAGGGGGGCGACGAGTTGTTGGTGCAGGTGGTAGGCCACCCGATGAAAGCTGGATATTTGTGTTTGGAAGGTTCGGCTGTCCGGCGGGTTTTCCACGATTTGGCGCAGGCTATGTACCGCTTCGCGCAGCTCGGCCACGGGTACGATGCGTTCCCAGTGCAGGTCGGTGGGGGAGAGGACAAAGGCGAAGAGTTGCCGCTCGCCGACGAAGTATTCGAGGAGGGCAGCATTTTCCCGGCGCAGTTTTTCGCGGAGCTGGGGCCAATCGCCGGCTTGATGTTGGTACTTGTGGCTAGCGTAGCGGGGGTAATGCTGCTCCAAATGCGCGAGGATTTTTTGGTAGGCTTGTTGTTTTTCGAAGAGCTGCCGTTTCCACAGCTTGATTTTGTCCGGGTCGCCCCCATCCTTTTGGCTGCCTTCTTCGGCGATGGCCCGGCGGTAGAAGTTGAGGTCGGAGCGGAGGGCGCTTTCGTTTTGGAGCAGCGAATCGGGAATGCCGGCGATGCTCCGGGCGGTATTGGCGCGGATGGCATCTTGTAGGAGGCGGGCCTTGTTTTGTTCGGCGAGGAAGAAGGCGGCGCGGAGTAGGTTTTCGTCGCGGTCGTTTTGGTAGGCCGTCCAGTAGCATTCGAGGGCTTCTTCGTAGATGGCGGCGGCGGTGGCGGCGAGGTATTGCTGGGAGCCTTCTTCGCGGTAGCTGTGGCGGATGGTGGGCAGGAGTTGGGCGATGGCTTGGTAGTCGGCAAGGGCCGCCCGGAGTGCTTCGACGCTTTGGTGCTGATGAAAAGTCGCCCGGTGGGCTTGGGCCCGAGCGCGAAATATTTTGACGGCCAGTAGTTCGGACAGGAAAACGGTGGCATTAGAGTCTGGCGATGGCGCGTCGGTCGGTACGGACATGGCCACTAATGCGGTGGAGTACTGGGTGATGGCTAAGGCGGGATCACCGCGTTTCGCGGCGAGCTGTCCGAGCTTGTAATGGCTTCTGGCGATTTGCGGATGGCTGACGAAGTCCGTCAAGCCCTCCAGGGTCAATTGGTGGCCCCGCTCGTAATGGGCTTGGGCGGCCTCCAGCTTGTTTTGCCCGCTGTCGACCGCTCCGAGTAGGAAATAACTTTCTGCTTTTCGATAGCGCTCCGTTTCGCTTTGTAGCGCCATGGCGCTTTGGAGGTAGGGCAGGGCCCCTTGGTACTGCTCTTGTTTGATTTTGATCTCCGCGATTTTGTGGTAGACCTCAATCTTGCGGTGATTGCTCACGCGAAGGTCCGGTTGTTGTTCCAAAATCAGATTGGCTTTTTCGAAGTGGATCAGGGCTTGATCCACTTTCTCTTGCAGGGCGTAGCACTGTCCGATGACGGTATAAGTGGTAGCGAGGGTAACCTCATTGACCTCAGGTTCCGCTTGGCGGTACTCCAGCGATTGCTCCAGGTGGTTGATGGCTCGTTGGTAGTCTCCCAGGTCTTGGTAAAATCGAGCGATGTTGTAGAGGGTATTGGCAATACGTTGGGCGGCGGCTTCTTGCTCGATGGCGATGGTGAGCGATCGTTCGAGCGTTTTGATGGCCGCGCCGGTAGCTCCTTTCTTGCTTTGCAGTACTCCCCGAATCATGAGGGCATTGGCGTAAGGACTGCTGTTGGTACCCAGGTGTACTTCCGCACCATTAATGGCTCGTTGGTTGTGAAAGAGGGCTTCCTCATAATTTCCTTGGTAGTAGTAAGCGCCCGAAATGCCGGAGAGCATATCGACGTAGCGATCCCAGTGCTGGGCCGCTTGAAAGTATTCGGCCGCGCGAGCGGTGTAAAGAATACAACTGTCGATATTGCGTTCAAAAAGTTCTTCGGATGCTTCGTACAGTGCTTCTCCCCGTTGGATCAATACGGCTGGGTCCAGTTGTGAATCCGGTTGAGCAGCGGTGGGGAAAATCCCCAAGCCGAGGAGGATAGTCAGAAGATAGGTGGGGATTCTCATTGCACTAAAGTAACAAATTGCGCCGTCAAAGGGATAGCCTTGACGGCGCAATTCAAAGAAATCGAGCTGGCTACTGATGTAGGATGATTACAGTTTGAGCAGCTTGTGGACTTCCGTCGTCGAACCAGCTCGAAGGCTCAAAAGATACATGCCCGAACGCAGGTGAGCAGTGGGTAGGATAAATTGTTCGTCCGTATCGCGCGCCAAACGCTCCTCCCAAATCAGTTTGCCCTCGACGCTTAGTAACCGCAAAGTGAGTGGGGTCGCCCCGCTTTGGACAAAGACGGCCAGCTCTTCCTCAAAGGGATTACTCGCCCAGCTGTTAAAGGACTCTGTCGCGTGGCTGACCGCCGCGCTACGGCTACTGCCACTGCCTCCTCCATTGGTCAATCCACTACCCTCCAGTTGGCAACAGAACTGAAAGGTCTCCTGGGGATCATCGTGGGGTTCGTAGTCAATGCCGATGTCCACCTGGCAGGGTACCTGGAACAACCTGTTGATACAGGCCTGAGTGACGTAACCGCTATTGATGTAATCGACCAAATCTCCCTTGGCATTGTAAGTGACCAAGCGGTAACAAAGGTCAATGGTACTGATGAAAATGCCGTTATCGACGCAGTAAGCGCTCAGGTCTAACTCCACGTCCAAGGTCTTGAGGTAATTGTGCGGCCGGGAGCAGCACTCGCGGTCTGGGTCACTGCCGACGAAGTCATCGGGATCGAAATTGACCGGATCAACACTGAGCAAGCCGTTGTCAAAGCCCAGGTTACAGTCGTAAATGGCGAGGTAAATACTGGGGCAGAACCCGGGGAGCTCGTAAACGCCTACGGTGACACTGTTGGTATAAGTGCTGGTAGCGGCATCCGGTAAGCCGGTTTCATCGCAGTTGGTGGTGAACGGGCTCAGTTCAACCAACGGGGAAATGTGACATATTTCGCTTTCTCCACCCCCTTCCTGCGCCTCCGCGCGCGTAAAGGGCAAAGCCACCAAAGCCATCAGGGTACACAAAAACGTGAACGCTTTCATAAGTTTAAATTTTAAAGTGAATAAATCCAATTACGTACCGTCATGCCAAGAAAGTCAAAAAAGGTAACCGCACAAAACGAAAAAATGGAATTTTTTTGCGTGGGTGATCACTTTGAGCGGCGGCGTATTGTAAGCTCCCTTTTCCACAACTCCCCAAATTTTATTACCTTTTCCGCGCCAAATGCATTGTAGGAATAGACCGCCATATGAACAGAAAGCACCCGGACGAATGGATTGTGGCCAAATTGCGCGCCCGGGCCGATCGCGACAACGACGAGGCCCTGCGCTACCTCTACGGCCGAATGTTCGAACAAGTCCAACGTTACGTCCTCCAAAACAGTGGGAGCCGTCCCGATGCGGACGACATCTTCCAGGAGGGCTTGGTGATCCTGTTCAAGCTGATCCGCCAGGATAAATTCCCCGCGGGCTACAACGTCGAGGCCTACCTCCACTCGATCTGTCGCAACCTGTGGCTCAAATACCTCCGCAAGTACCGCCGAGAAGTGGAATTGCCCGACAGCGCTAACGACTTGCCCGTGCCCGATGCCGGTATCGCTCAATTTCTCGATGAAGACCAACGCGCTGCGGTCGACGAATTGTTTAGTCAGTTGGGCCCCGACTGCCAAAAGGTGTTGAATTATTTTTACTACGACCGCCGCCCGATGAAAGAAATTTTCCAACTCATGGGCTACGCCAGTGAGCAGGTGGCCAAAAATAAAAAGTCCACCTGTATGAAACGCCTCCTGGCCCTGGTGGCCGAACACCGAGAACGCTACCTACACTTATTCACCAAAGACGGCTAGACTGATGAATCAACCCGATCCGCAAACCCAGATTGATAACTATCTCATGAATCGACTCTCTCCCGAACAACGTCAGCAATTCGAACGTCAAATGGCATCCGACTCCGAATTGGCCGATGCCGTAGCCCTACAAAAGTTGAGCCTGGACCTTCTCGAAGCCCAAAATGATACCGTCCTCCGCGATGCCGTCCGCCGCGCCCAAGCCCAGGGCGGTTCCGGTGGGAACGCCAACAACGGTGGCCCCCGCAACTACGGCCCCTGGCTTATCGGATTCCTCCTCCTAGCCCTCCTCGGTACCCTGGGCTACTATTTTTCGCAAAGCCAAAGCCCCGTCCAAACCACCCCGCCCGATGCCGAACAGCTCTTCGCCGAGTACTTCAAGGCCTATCCCCTCAACTTCGCCAGCCGCGAGATCAACGGCGGCGACCAAGCCCTGGTCCGCGCCAACCAATTCTACCGCGCCCAACAATACGCCGAAGCCATCCCCCAATTCCAGAAATCCCTCGCCACCGACGACAAGCCCAAGGTGCGACTCGCCCTCGCCCTCAGCCTACTCGCCAACGGACAAGGCGACCTGGCCATCGACCAATTCCAAAAAATCATCGCCACCAAGGACTTCCTCTATCTGGAACCCGCCTCCTGGTACCGTTCCCTGGCCTATCTCCAACAAGGGGATTTTCGATCCACCCGGTTGAGCCTCCAAAGCATCCGTTCCAATTCCCAGTTTTACCAACAAGCGCAAGCCCTCCGCGCCGCGCTACCCGTCCCGGAGAAATAAGAGCCGGATCGTCGATTTCGCGAGAAAATTACCGCTTGGGGTTACCTGCTGCACCTCAAAGGGAATGAAGACTTGTAGACCCCGTTCAAAACAAGTCCACTCGCGATATGAAAACCTTCCTCTTTAGCCTGCTCCTCGGTCTGAGCTTCAACACGGTTTGGGCCCAGCAAAACACTCCAAGCCTCCTCCCTCCTGCGATAGAGCCCTGCTGGTCCGTACCCGCGGATGCTCGCTTGCGCCAACGCCACCCCGAACTGGGCGGGGTAGCGGATTTCGAACGTTGGTTGGCCAAGCGTCAGGTGGCGCTGGAGGAGGGAACCGCAAGGAGCGCGGCCTGTCAGGGCCTTCCCCAAATTGGCCTCGTTTTTCACATCCTCCACGCGGGGGAGGCACCGGGCACTGGAGCCAACCTTTCCGCCGCTCAGATTCAGGCCCAATTGGACCGGGTCAATACCGCCATTGCGGGGGTCATGGAGTTCTGTCTGGCGGGAGTGCAGGAGGACGGGGACGCCATTCCAGAGTTGGGCATCAATCGGATCAATTGGACGACTCAGGGTTGGCCCAGTGACATCCTCGATATTTGCCAAGACCTCGACCTCACCGGTATGATCGACCTCAGTGTGCTCGACTCCATCATCAAACCCGCCACCCAGTGGGACCCCGAGCGCTTTCTCAACGTCTGGGTCATTCCGCTGGTCTGTACCGCCGAGGTCGTGGTAATGGGCCTGGGCCAGTTTCCCATCGCCTCTGGCCTACCCGGTCTCGACGACAACGAGGCGCCTGGTGCCGCTAGCGATGGCATCGTCTTGCTGACCAACACCGTCGGTAGTGCCGATACTCCCAATCCCTATCCCCACCCCAACCCGATCGTACAAGACCATCATGAGGGGGGCATCATGGTACACGAATTGGGGCATTTCTTTGGCCTACGTCACCTCTGGGGCGATGGCCCGGCGGTGGAGGGTTGCGATCATGCCGACTATTGTGAGGATACGCCCAATGCCCAGATCTTTTACTACAGTTGTGCGAGGCCCGCTTATTCCTGCGGCTCCTTCGACGCGCTCCACAATTACATGGGCTACACCCGCGATCGCTGTCGAAATAGCCTGACGCCCTGTCAAGTACTGCGGATGCAAACGGTTCTGGCCAATAGCCCCCGTCGGCGAAGCCTCTGTGGCAACGGAAGTTGCTGTGTCGAAACGGTGACCCTGCGTTTTGCGATCGAAGACCTCAACGGGATTCCGCGGAGGGACTTCTGCGAGGGCGATCCGGTGCTGATCGACGGTCGGGCCAGCCTCGCCGAAATGGATTACCGCGTGGAGGTTTACCGTCGCCCTTTGGCTGGGGGAGACGCCTACCAACTGGTGTACGATTTTGGTTGGATCGCTACGCCCTTGCCCGATCCGATCAACTTGGGGGATTGGTTAATGGCGGTGGGGCTAGCGATGAAAGGGGGCGAGGAATATCGGGTCCGGCTTTCTACCAACGCTACTTGTGGTACCATCACCAGGACCAAGCGCTTCCGTTATCACCCCAACAATCAAAATATTGTCCTTCGTACCCTAGATGCCACCGGGGAGCCCCGGAGTTCTTTCTGTCCCAATGAGGAGGTTTGGGTGGAACTGTTAGAAAACGAAGACCTCACCAGCCATCGGTACCGGGTCCTGCGCCGTTTGCCAGGCGGTAGTCAGTACGCGCCCTACCACAGTGGGAGCATCAGTAGTGGTCCGCCGAGCCCACTTCCCCTTACGGCTTGGTTGGCAGCGGTGGGACTGGCCCTGGAAGCCCCCTACGAATACGCAGTCGAGCTCGACGCTTGGGGGGATTGTTTTGGCTACGCACTGGGGAGTAGCACCATTCAGGTCAACGACTGTTTGCCCACCTGCGCTCCTCCCGAGAACCTGCGCTGTGAAAGGGGAGAAAACGATCCGCGATTGGTTTGGAACCCGGTCAGTCAAGCGACGGCTTATGCGTTGCACCTTCGTCTTTACGACCCGGCTTGTACCTGTGGGGTGGGAGCTATGGAGGACCGTTTCCCCGTCGTAACGACTTCGCATTACTCCCTGCCTCCCGATTTGGCCCAGGCTTGTTTTAGCTGGCGGGTAAAGACGGTTTGTGGGGTTTTGGAGGCGCCGGTGTATACAGCACTCGGGTGCTATTCTCCCGAGGCGCAATGTAACTCATGGGGGCGGGCCAGTAGCGCTCTTGATCGCTTGGTCAAGCGGGATTTGGTGGTGTATCCCAATCCCAGTAGGGGGAGCTTCCGAGTCGAGTGGCCGGGAGGGGAGGATTACCAATTGCGGGTCCTGGATTTTAGGGGGCACCTGGTGTATGCCACGCGTGGTGAGGCCATCGGTACTGGATTGCTACGCAATGGGCTGGAATTGGAAGTCGATTGGGCGAATGGTTTGTATCTCCTGCAAGTAAAGAGTGCCACCCAGACCTACGAGCAAAAAATAATGCTGGTGAGATAAAACTGCTTTGGCCAAGTCCGACCGGGTTTGCCCCGGTGGGCACAGCTGCTATTAAATTGCCAAAGCTTTGGTGGGGACTGTCCTGGTGGCAGTCCCTTTTTTACAGCATTCATTCAGCGGAGATCCGACGGTCCCAAAAAGGCCAGCTCACCGCTTGCTAATGGGCGGCTTGGCAAGGCTCGTACCCCCCAAGGCGTAAAAAAACGAAGCAGGCGATTACTTTTCAAGGCTCCAAACGAATGATACAGTGTTGACCTTTTTCTCCCACTGACACTCTTGGAAGATGGTGATCGTCCACCAATGGATGCACTGCGCGCCACCGCGACGCGTACGGTCCGTACAGTGAATAATATCCAATGTCATTCGGAGACCAGCCTCGTGTTGGCCTCCGTTTTTTGGTCGTCCCCAGTGTAGTGGGACCACGCTAAAAGATGGAGAGGAGAATAAAAATACCGATAACGACTAGGAGCAGTACGATGTACAGGGTAAAATTGGGATTGCTGCGGTAGGTGTTGAACAAATACTCGACCGCGTCGCGCCATTCGAGGTTGCGGGCGATGTTTTCCCGGGCCATCACGAAGTATTTTCGATTGCCCTTGCGCCGCTGATCACCGTGTTTTTTGAGGATAAAAAAGTCGCGGTTCAAAAAAGCCAAGTCGTAGAGCTCGCTCTGGGCGACCGAATTGTTGACCAGTTTGTCGAGGATAAAACCATTGGTGTCGTTGAGGGCTTCCCAGCGGCCCCGGAAGAGAATATCGCCATCGATACAGAAGAGGTATTCGTTGCCCTCCCGAAACAAGTGGAGCAGCGCCTCGTGGCTGTGGTCACTGTCTTTGACTTCCAGCCAGCGGATGCGGTAGTATCCTTTTTCCTCAAATTCGTAAATGTCCTCACTCCAGGGGCGGACCAACGGTAGGATCCGATCCAGGTAATCGTCGAGGTTGTCGGCGGGGGGAAGTTCCAGACTAAAGGAGCGAGAAAATTTATCTAATAAAGCCATTGGCGCTTTTCTTCCACTGGTAACCCAACAAATTTAGCGGACTTAGCGGATAAAGTACATTTTTTACCGGGCTATTTTGCCCGGTGGCGCTGTTAATATTTTGGAATAATGCTTAATTTAATCGCAAATTTGTAGGCCGCGGAACCCGCCGTCGATCCACCTAGCATGATTAACACGCCCGAGCACATCAATATCTTTATCGCCTATACCTCCACCGACCGGAGCTTCCTCGAGGAATTGAAGGTTCACCTCAGCGTGCTGGAGCGGCTGGGGCTAGTTGATAAGGTATGGTACAACGGTCTGGTCGAAGTCGGCAGCGACTGGGAGGCAACGGTCCATGACGCCCTCCACCGATCCGATATCATCCTCCTACTGGTCAGTGCGGACTTTATCGCCTCCGACTTCTGCTACCACCAAGAGATGAAGCAGGCCGTCCGGCTACACGAGGAAGGCCGGGTTCGGACCATCCCCATCATCGTTCGCCCCTGTCTGTGGGAACGGGCCCCCTTTGCCGAGCTGGAGGTCCTTCCCCGCAATGGGCTTCCGATCTCCAGTAGCGACTGGGCCCACGCCGACGAGCCCTACGTCCAAATTACCCGCACCATCGAAGACATTATCCTGGATCTCAAGCAGGAGGACCGGCCCCCGGACCAGCAGAAACGCCACCTGGAGTTTCAACGTAGCCAGGAGGAAGCCGAGCATTATTTTGCGGCGGGCAAATGGCTGGAAGCCCAAGCCAAGTACCAGCAAGCCCTCCATTTTGCCCAAAGCGAAAGCGCCGTGGAGGTTGCCGCTGTCGAGCGGCGTCTGGAGCGCTGCCGCAACGAGATCTACTTCCAGCGCCACCTCGCCCGCGGTGAACAGGCCTACCGCGAGGAGCGCTTTCTCGACGCCCGCTCCGCCCTGGCCCAGGCCCTGGTCTTCAAACCCGAAGATTCCGAAGCTGCCGTACTCAAAGCGGCTACCGAGGCCGCCCTGGCCGCCGTGGCGCCGGTACGGGAGGAACCCAAGGAGGATTCCCAAGCTCCCCGATTTTTACAACTCAAAATTTTTGGGATCGAGGTATTTAAGCTGGTCATCGCCATGAGTACGGTGGGCCTGCTGCTCACCCCCCTGTTGTTGCTCCAGAAGGGCGGCACCGGCCCGGTGGCCTCGCTGGAGCAAGGCGGCATCGTATACCGCAATGCCGATCAGGAGGTGGTACTGCGGACGGATTATCTCGCCGGGCGGAACTTCTCTGAGGGCTTGGCGCCCGTACAGAATGCGGCGGGTAAATGGGGCTACATCGACGAGGCGAATGAGGTACAAATCGAATTCGACTACGATGGGGCCTGGCCCCACTCCCCACAGGAGGATCTGGCCTACGTTGCCCGGGATGGGCAGTGTGGTTTTATCGATCGGTCGGGAGAGGTACGGATTCCCCTGACCTACCTGGATGCGGCCTCCTTTAGTGAGGGCTTGGCGATGGTAAAAAAGGCGGAGGGCGACTTTGCCTTTATCGACGCGCGGGGGCGGGAGCTCATCAGCGGACTCGACAGCGTAATCACCCCGCGTTTTGAGCAGGGGGAGGCCATCGTGGTGCGGGACGGGCGGCAGCTGACCATCGACCAGCGGGGACGCTGCGTGGAAAATTGTCCGGAAGAGCGGGAGTGGAACGAGCGGCGGCGGAAAAGACGGGAGGAGGAATTGCTCCGGGCGAGTGGGAAAGTGGGGGAGACCCAGGAATGCGAACGCGCCCTGATGAAGTGGGATGAGGTCGAGCGTTTGAGTACGGAGGGAAAGACGCAAAAAGAGGTGGCCCAAAGACGGACCCGTCTACAAAAGGAACGGGACGACCAGCACCGCAACCAGTTTGATTCGCTTCGGCACGTGGCGGATGAATCCTTTGCCGAGGGTGATTTTGCCAGTGCCCTGGAGGGCTACCGCGCTGCTGACCAGCTGCCTTATTCGGGCAAGCAGGTCCTGCGCAGACGCCTCCAACTGAGCCAGCGCGCCCTTCGTGAGGAAGCGACCCCATCCGCAACCAGTATTTATGGGTTCCCGCATCCCGATGGCGGATGGGGCATCAAGAACGCCGCCCACGAGGTCCTGTTGCCTCCCCAGTTTGATTCCGTCGGCGTCTTTTCCAATGGCTACCTGGCCATCCAAAAAGAGGGACAATGGGGCTTTATCAATGAAAAAGGAGAGGTGACCATCAAGCCTTTTTACGATGCAGTCGTGCGGGGATTCTCGCCCGAGGGCTTTGCCTTGGTCAAAAAAGGAGCGCGTACCCTACGGCTCAATCGGCACGGCCGGACCGCGAAAGTCCGTCATTGACCCGACCCGATGGAGTAGGAAGTGGTAGCGGTTAGTGACTGACTTTTTTAGCGGGTTTTTTCTTCTTCCACTCGCTGCGCTTTTTAAAAAATTTGGGGTGTACTACCAACAAGCCAAAAGATTCGCTGCCGTCCTTTTCCTGGGTAGCGTGGTGAGCACCGTGCGCCCGTAGAATGGCCCGAGAATAGGTCGAATCCAGCTGTTTGAACCAGTTGAAGCGGCGGTGGATGTACACGTCGTGGATCAAAAAGTAGAAGAGTCCGTAGATGGAGCAACCCACCCCGATAAAAAACACCCAAAAGTGGGCGGTCGAGGATCCTACGATGTAGCAAAAGGCGGAAGGAACGGCGAATACGAGGAAAAAGAGGTCATTTTTTTCAAAAAAGCCCTCCTTGAGGTGGGGTTGGTGGTGATCTTCGTGCCAGTCCCACAAAAAACCGTGCATCACGTACTTGTGCGTAAACCAAGCCGCAAACTCCATTCCGACTACCGCAGCGAGCGTGACGAAAATATATAGCAAGATATCCATGTATACAGTCTAGTCTTTTTAAGCAATAATTTGGCCTAGGGCCCAGAAAAATAAGAATTGCATAATTAACAGGCAATAGGCCACTTTGTTTTTTATCCAACCTTGTAAATAGTGGAAGACGGCGAGGAGTATCCAGGAGATGACAAACCAGGCCAGATAGTTCTGGAGGGGCACTTCCGGGGCCGTCCAGGTCCACATGTCGTAGAAAATGGCGACGGGTTCGATAAAGTAATCGAGGAGTACCATGACCGAAGCGCTGATGGCGGCCCGCAGCGGCCAGGACCACTGGGGGAGGAGGGCATTGACCGTACAGCCGATGCAGTAGGTCAGCAGGGCCCAGTTGATGCCGATCATGGGGGGCGTGCCCAGAATTTTCCAGCCCAGGACTGGCCCGTAGGCGTATTCGCCAAAAATCAGTCCCGTATTGATCCCGATGATTTCTACGCCAAAGCCTACCGCAAAGCTCAACAACAGGACGCCCCAGGTCGCGGCGGACCACTGGGGATGATTCCACAGTACGACGCCGATGGACACCAGGAGGTTGAGGGGGGTGAGGAGGATAAAATCGGGGAAATGGCCCGATCCGATGATGAGCACCCCGGACAGGTAAAACGCCAGCAAGAGCAAGATGGAATAGGATTCCTGTCGATTGAGATCAAGCGTCACGGGCAATGGTTTTTATCAAAGGTTTTCGTGGATCAGTTCGTCGACGATTTTGGCCGACAAGAGGCAGAGGGGTATCCCACCACCGGGGTGTACACTCCCGCCACAAAAATACAAATGTTGAATGTTGCGCTTAAAATTGGCGTGGCGTAAAAAGGCGGCCATCCGTTTGTTCGAACTCGTGCCGTAGAGTGCTCCCAAATGCGAAGAGGTCTTGCGTTCGATGCTCCGTGGATCGAGGATTTCTTCACAAGCAATCAAGGGTCGGATATCGCGGTGGAGGATGCGGCTCACCTTGGCGATCACCTGCCGCCGCGTCCGATCGATTAGCGCATCCCAATCCTGACCCGAATGGTGGGGGACGTTGACCATGGTAAACCAGTTTTCGCAGCCCGGGGGGGCATCTTCGGCTTCGTACTTTTGGGTGATGTCTATGTAGATGGTCTGATCCTCGCTGACGCTGCCCCGTTCGAGGTGGGCAAATTCGTCGCGGTAGTCGTTGCTAAAGAAGATGTTGTGTAGGCCCAGTTGTTCAAACTGCTGCTCGATGCCCCAGTAAAAGATCAGCGCGGAGGTCGACTTGGGCTGGCGGAGCGTCCGTTCGGGCGGTGCCTGGTCGGCCAGCAGCTTTTTGTAGGTAAAAAAGACGTCCATATTGCTGATCACCCGGTCGAAGGCGTGGCGCTGCTCCCCAATTTCTAGGCCGACGGCCCGTTTGTTTTCCACCAGAATGCGGTCTACCGGGTGCTCGAAGTGGAAGCGTACCCCCCGGCGCTGCGCCAGCTCGAAGATGCTCTGGGTGATGGCGTGCATCCCGCCTTTGGGCAGGTAGGCGCCGACTTTGTGCTCGAAGTAGGGGATGATGTTGAGCAGGCCCGGTACTTTGTAGGGGTTGGAGCCATTGTAGGTGGCGAAGCGGTTGAAAAGCTGGACCAATTTGGGGTGTTGGAGTTGTTTTTCGTTCACCGCGTTCATGCTCGTAAACAGGTCGAGCGTGGGGATGCGGATCATGGCGCGGAGCGCTTCCCAATTGGTCCAGGTACTCAGGCGGTGGAGGGATTTGTTGAGAAAAATCTTGCCCGACAGGTCGTGTTTGCGTTCGCTCTCGGCGAGGGCTGCCTCGACCTTGGCCGCCGGCACGCCCAGTTGGGCTTCCACTTCCTGGGCAAATTCCGCAATGCCCGCGTGGGCCAGCAGTTTGGTTCCATCTTCCCAGAAATAGTGACAGACGATGGGCAGACGGCGGTACTGAAAGTGTTGTTCGGGCGCCTCGCCCGCCAGGCGGAAGAGTTCGTCGACGTAGGCGGGCATGGTGAAGAGGGAAGGACCCGCATCAAAGCGGTAGCCCTTTAGTTCGAAGGCCGACAACTTACCCCCCGGGTAGGCATTGGCCTCAAAGACGTCCACCTCGTGTCCCCGACTGGCCAGCCGCACCGCCGTAGCCAGGCCCGCAATGCCTGCCCCAACGATTCCGATACGTTCTTTTTTGATCAAGGTCTCAACTTTTTAATTTTTTAGGACGATTTCTCCATTCCCTTGCGAAAGACAACAGCCCAAAGCAATTTTGGTTGGATCATTTGGGCCAGAAGGCCCCCCGAAAGGCTAAAAAGTTTTGGAGTCGGCGATGGGGGAAAAGTCGATCGGGGAGACGCTAGACCTCCTCCAATTCCTTCATCTCCACCAGCGGCAACTCGACGTAGAAGTCGGTACCGACGTTGACTTCGGTGTCGAAGCGAATTTTGCCGTCTACCGATTCGATGATGTTTTTGGAAATGGCCAGCCCGAGTCCCGTGCCCGAATTCTTGGTGGTAAAATTGGGGACAAAGACCTTGTCGCGCTTGTCCTTGGGGATGCCCGTGCCATTGTCCGCTACCTTCACCGTGGCGTAATCGTCCTGGAGGTATAGCGAGACCTTGATGATGCCGTGGCGATCGTCGGGGATGGCTTGGATGGCGTTTTTGATGAGGTTGTTGAACACCCGCATGAGGTGATTCTTATCGGCGTACACAAAGTACTGCTTGGGCGGCAGTACCAGTTGCATGTCCATGTCCTCCCGCTCCTTGCTAAAGAGGTGGAATACCGAGTCGATGAGTTGGTTGAGGTCAATTTGTTGGTTCTCGGCCCGGGGCATCTTGGCGAAGTTGGAAAATTCGGAGGCGATTTGCGCCAAATTGTCGATCTGCTCGATCAAGGTGCTGGACACCCGTTTGAGCAGGGGCTCGATGTCGTCGGGGTTGGAGCGGTAGGCGTGTTGGAGGTACTGAATGCTGAGCTTCATGGGCGTCAGCGGATTCTTGATTTCGTGGGCCACTTGCTTGGCCATCTCTCGCCAGGCACTTTCCCGTTCCGACTGGGCCAGTTTGTCCGCGCTTTCGTCCAGCTGGCGGATCATTT
The DNA here is from genome assembly GCA_937899855.1 of uncultured Saprospirales bacterium. Taxonomy (GTDB): domain Bacteria; phylum Bacteroidota; class Bacteroidia; order Chitinophagales; family Saprospiraceae; genus CALLVY01. Next base: position 27,722 of record CALCCH010000773.1, read on the forward strand.
TATTGTATTCCTTGATGAGGGCGCCCAGTTCGTCCCGACTCTTCCACTCCAGGGGTTCGTTGGAACCGCCCAAGCGCAGTTGCTTGAGCTTTTCCCCGATTTTGGCCAGGGGACGGGTAATCGAATTGGCCACCATGATGGCGATACCCCCGGCGATGAGGAGGAGAAAGACGTAGACGTTGAGCAGGGTACTCATAAACACCGTGATGTCGCTACGCAGTTGGCGTTGTTTGGAGTAGTAGGGCAGTCCGAGGTAGGCGATGGTTTGGTTCTGATAACTTAGCGGAACGTAGGAGGCTTTGTAAATGAGGTCCCCCACTTTTTCCTGTTCCTGGATAAACTCCGAGAGTTTTTGCTTGGCCAGCGCCTGGTAGGCCAGCGAAGGCATCCAGGGCGCGAGGAGGCCCTTGTTGAAAATATCCCCTTCCGAAGAATTGATGAGTCGGCCGTTCAGGTCGTAGAGGTTGACGTCGATGCGGTGAATTTCGGAAATGGGAACGACCATCTGCCGAAGGTCCAGCGTCGAATCCGGCCCCGCTTTGAGCAGCTCGATTTCGTGTTTGGCATCGGTCAGCACCGACCGCGTCTTCCGCTCCAGCCGGGACTCGTGGTACTCCTCGGAAGAATTGCGGAAAAACCACACCGTCACAAAGCCGATGATGACGAAGGAGGCCACAATCAGCGAGATCACCGAAAGCTGGATGCGGTTTTTGAGCGAGGGCTTGCTCGAAATCGAAAAGCTAAGGGTATTGGGGAGAATGGGGAAAATGGTGTTGAACAGCGCAAAGCTCAGCACCAGGCTGATCAGCATTCCAAAGATGTAGGAAAACAGCGAAATCGCCTTCAAAAAGGTCTCCTTGTCCCGCCCCAATAGTACGACGATGCCGTTCTTGCCCTGGTAAATCAAGTCCGACCGGTTTTCGTGAACCAACTCTCGACTCTTGCCCACCGGCGGCAAATCCGGGATCGTCAGCAGTGGCCCGTAGACCTTGCCCTCCGAATCGATGCGCTGCTGATCCTTGTAGATCGCGTACTCGTACTTTTTCAACTCCACCAAGTTCTTGTATTGCTTATCCACCAGCAATTCGGTGTACACCTTGGAAGGCTCCCGCCGCTGGCGGAAAAACTCGAGGTAGAGCGAGATGGGTTTGTCCTTGACCCCCACCGGAATCGCCAACTCGATGAGGTAGTTGTTCTGCCGACCATTGTCCGACCAAAAGCGCAAACCAGACTCCTGCTTGATCATGCTGGATTCTCCCAATTTTTGCGAAATCGACTGGAAAGACTCCCGCTGGTTCTTGATGGCCGCCTGTTGGTACTTGTTGAAGGCGCTGACGGTGTAGTCGTAATTGTAGAACAGGTAATTGTCGTGCGTGTAATACTTATCGATCTGGCGTTTGATCTTTTCCTCATCCACGCGAAAGGGAAAGGGCTTGGCAAACTCACCACGGATAAAATTATCGTCCTTGATCCTGTTCTGCAACTGGATAAAGGCACTTTCGGCCACCTGATCGCGCAGGTTGGCCAATTCCTTGGCGTAGCTCAGCCGGACGGTACGGTCGCGGTAAGCATTGTACTTGAACAAGAGGATCGCCGGAAAAGCGGAAAGGATGACCAACCAAATCACCAACCAAGTAAAGGTGATGACCTTGCTGTCGATAAACAGGTCAAAGATCTGGATAAAGATAAAAGCGATGAGTAGGATGTAGGTCGCCGGTAGGAGCAGATCGAACAAGAGCAGTAGGGGAATCGATCCCAGCAGGGCCAATCCCAATGCCGTCAGCCGGCGGTGCCAATCGAGCCCGATGCTGACGATGGTACTCATCATTCGGTGGCTAAACAGGTACAGGGCCATCAGCAGGAGGATCACACCGACGATGGCGATCAGGCTGTAGCGATCGAGGTTGAAGACGTTGTCGAAATCAAAGGAAATCGTGGTGTGAAAAACCAGCGTCTTGAATACATTGGTGATGAGGAGGATCCCGACGAGGATGGCCAAATAGTTGATACTGGTGAGCCAAAACTTCGTCTTGTCCGTGAGGTGGTTGTAAGACCGGACTTTGAACTCCCGGTAGAAAAACATCATCACCCACAGGAGCAAGATGATATTGACCAGTAAATCCCCTAGCGAGCTACTCAGGTTGGTGTCAAAATTTTTGGCGAATAAGGGGAGGATACTGAAATATCCACTAAAGTCAAACAGGACGGTGAGTAGGCGCAGGCCAAAGAGACTGGTGATCAAAAAGGCAGCACCCCGGAGGGGATTGTTTTGGTCGACCAGTCGACGCGCGATGGCGTTGAAAAAGACGATCAGGACGGCGAAAGCCAGGAGGAAGATGCCCAGCAGCCACTGGAGGCTCACCACATCGGTCAGTTCTCCCTGGGATCGGAGAAAGGCCAGGTCCTGTCCCAATCGGGTCCGGATGGGGAAATCGCTGCTCTCCAAATCGATTTGAATCTGCTTGGGGATATTGGCCGTGGCGGCGAACTTATGCGCCAGGTACTTGCTGTCGAGTTCGTACTCGTACTTGACGGGAATGAGCCCCACCACCGTGTAGGGCCCGATTTCGGGATCGATGAATTTCTGGCGAATCATCTCGTAATGGCCACTCCGGAGTTCGATCAGGGTTTGCTCCCGGTTGGGACTGGCCCCCCGGATTTCTTCGGCGTAGGGGAGGGCAAAATTGTTGCTCCAGAATACGAGAGAGTCCCGCTGGTAGATCGAGATGGTCGAGGGGGCTTGCGAGAGATCCTCCAAGTAGTGAAAGTCGGCTTCGATTTGGGTAAAGGGAATGCCGTGCTGCGGACTGAGCTGCCGCTTGATAAAGGCCTTGTTTTCGAGAAAGTCGATGATTTTCTTCTCCTCCTGGTGCAGGTGCTCCTCAATCTGGTGGGCATAGGTCTTGAGCTTATTGCTGCGCGAGGTATACCAGCCAAAGCTAAAAGCGATGAGGAACAACACAATCGCCAGTCCGAGAATATAGTAAAGACGTTTCGTCATACGGAAATACTACTGAAAATTTGGGGCCAATCCATTCCCCATCGGCTTTTACGGTAAAAACCCAGTGGGGTTCACCCACCTCAAATATTATCGCAAATTTTAATCCAATTAGTTGAATTTATCCAGTTTATGACGCTTTTTTTCACCAAATCTTCCTTCCCAGCGGCTACCACCCTCAAAAAGCCCCCCATTTCCCTGCTTTTTGTAGCCCATTGCCCTACCTTTGAACCGAAAAAGCACTGCAAACTGCTCTATCGCGGCTCCGATACGTATCGGAGGTGAGGAAAGTCCGGACAACGTAGAGTACCATACCATCTAACGGATGGGCTCCGGGGGCTGACTACCGTCCGCCATCCGGAGACAGCTAGTGTCGCAGAAAATAACCGCCCCGTCCCACTGGCTCGCCGGTGGGAAATACCGGGGTAAGGGTGAAAACGTGCGGTAAGAGCGCACGACCTGACGGGGCAACCCGTCGGGTGGATAAACCTTATGGGTTGAAATGCCACGTACATCTCGATTCCCCAGGAGCTGGGTTACTCGCCCAGTTGGCCTTTGGTCAGTCGGGAGGGGTAGGCAGATGGACCCCGATTAACCCCGATCGCAATCGGGACGGGGCTAGATAAATGATAGAGGTCCCGAACCCGGTTCGGGATTACAGAATCCGGCTTACAGGTTTGCGGTGTTTTTTCTCTTAATCTTCCACTCATGCTACAGCGTATCCTACTCCTGGTCGGCCTCGTCGGGACCACCCCCAGCCCCGCCTCCGCCCAAGCTGGCTGTACCGACCCCCAGGCCGAAAATTACGAGCCCACCGCCACCCAAAACGACGGCTCCTGCACCTACCCCCTCACCAACTACCAAGCCGCGCGACGGGCCAACCTCCCCGCCGACCTCGAAGAGTGCTCCGGCCTCCTCTGGCTCGATGGTCAGCTCTGGGGGCACAACGACAGCGGCAATCCCGCCATCCTCTACCAGCTGGACACCCTCGACGCCAGCATCCGGCGCCGCGTCGTACTGGCCAATGCGAACTACGTCGATTGGGAAGACCTTAGCGCCAACCAGGATTTCGTATTCATAGGCGACTTTGGCAACAACGACGGCAGCCGGCGCGACCTACGGATTTACCGCTTCCCTCGCACCGACCTGGCCCTCGATACCATCCGCGAGTTGGATACCATCGCCTTCTCCTACGGCGACCAAAGCGATTTTGAACCCGCCAACCTCAATACGCCCTACGATTGCGAAGCCTTTTTCGCCACCGCCGACAGCCTCCACCTCTTTTCCAAGGATTGGGTTCGGCAAATTACCCGCCACTACGTGCTCCCCAACCAAACTGGCGTCCACGTGGCCCAGTTGCGCGATTCCCTCGACGTTCGCACCCTCGTCACCGCCGCCGACCGCGCCCCGGATGGGACCATCGCCCTGCTCGGCTACGAAGGCCTGGAGGGGGTACTCTGGTTGTTGTTTGACTACCCCGCCGGGCAGCCCTTCGCCGGACACAAACGGCGCATCGAATTGGGTAGTTTGTTGGAACTGGGGCAGGCCGAGGCCCTCGTTTTTCGGGAGGCCGGAGTGGGATTTTTGGCCTCCGAGCGGCTCTTTGGCTTTCCCATTGGCCCCCAGCTTTTTTCCTTCCGCAGCGCGCAGTGGACCCGGGCTGCGCTCAATCCGCTGTCTTCCCCCGCCCCGGAGCTTTTCGATCCTCAGGTGTACCCCAACCCCGTCGGTGGCAATCACTTCCGGCTTCGCCAGATCCGTCCCGAGCGGGCGCTAGACCTCGCTTTGTACGATCAGTGGGGGCGTAGGCTGTGGCGAGCGGAGCAGCGGTCGGCGGAGGTGTCGCTGGCGGGAATCGAATGGCGGCCCGGTCAGTACTGGCTGAGGGTACGGCAGGGTAGGCTGGAAAAGTGGATCAGTGTTGGGCGCTTTTGAGCCCAACACTGATCGGAGCAAAACAAAATGGAAAGGAAATATTTAGGGAGCTTCGGAAAAGGCGCCGAAGTCGAAGAGCAAACTAAAGCGCAGCGTATTGTCGAGGGGATTACGCTGGTTGGTGGTGGGGACGAGGTAGGAGAAATTCAAGCCAAAAATATTGTACTTGAGTCCCAGACCCACGGTAAAGAACTTGCGATTGCCCTTGGTTTTGTCTTCGGTGTAGTAGCCCGCCCGTACGGCGAACTGCTTGTCGTACCAGTATTCCACCCCAAAGGAGTACATCAATTCGCGCAATTCTTCGGAAAATCCGCCGGGGGCATCGCCAAAGGAGCTGATGACGCCCGAGAACATGGACTTTTCGCGCCAGTCGACGTCGGGATTGGGGGTGGGGACGAGTAGCTTGTTGAGGTCAAAAGCGAAGGTGATGCTGTTGAACTCATCAAAGTTCAGTTCCCAAGCTGCTCCCAGGCCAAGGTTGGCGGGGAGGAAATCGCGGTTGACCGAGCGGGTGTAAGAAATTTTGGTGCCCAGGTTGGTGATGGCCGCGGCGAGCGTCAGATTCGACGGGCTACCGGTGGCGTTGAGTTGGGTGCGGTAAGTGACCGAGAGGTCCGCTGCACCCGCCACTCCGGGAACGATTTCGACGTTGTTGACGGTTTGGTTGCTCGCCAGGTTGGAATAGATAAACTTGGGATTGATGGCCACGGAGAAGTTGGGCGTCAGCTGACGGGCGTAGCCAAAGGTAATCTCAAATTCGTTGGGACGCCCCGTTCCGATGGGCATGCCGTTGTTGTCCGTAAAGTTGATATTTCCCAGCGAAAAATAGCGCAGCCCGAAGACCAAGGTTTCTAGCTCGCTGATGCGTTTGTAACCACTGAGATAGGCCAGGTAGACGTCCTGCAGGCCCAGGGCACGCAACCAGGGCGTATAGGTAGCCGATAGGCCCAAATCCTCTTCCGCAAAGGCGAGTTTGGAGGCGTTGAAATGGACGGAGTTGGCATCGGGTGAAATGGCCAGGCCCACATCTCCCATTGCCCCGGAGCGAGCATCGGGAACGATTCTCAAAAAGGGAACCGCCGTTTGGATAGAGTTGACGCAATCATCCGTCGATTGCCCTCCAGCTCCACCGGTAGTTGCACAGAAAAAAGTCTGAGCTGAGGCGGGGACGGCCAGGAGGATTGCCATGACTCCGAGGGTTAGGGAACAAAGTAATTGTTTCATGGTACTGAGTATAGTTTCGAATATATGTGCAAATATAGTTTTGTATGAATACTCCAGTCTATCGGTAAAGAATTAGTCGCTTCATAAATCCACTATCTATACTTCCAAATCGTTAAATTTATTTTAAAATCGCCCCTTTTCAATACTACTTTTTTGCGGACTTTGTTTGGTCCCGTCTTTTCCTCCATTTTCTATCGTCAACAGGGTACTGGGCCGCGTCGGAGCACGGAAATTCAAACGTCAGCACTACAAATTGGAAAGTGTATTGACCGCTTCCCGAGCGCGCGCAGTGGCGACTGGCTCGGGAAGTGGAATGGCGATAACTAGGCTACCTTCAAAACTTGTTCCAAAGCGGAAGGGCCCCGGCGGGCTAGCGCAAAATGACCAGGCGTTCGAAGTCGCTTTCGGCTTTCAAATCCGAATCCAAGAGCTCGGGCGCCCGGAGCTTGACGCGGTATACGTAGACCCCCTTGGCCAGTTGGTCGCCAAAGTCGTCGGTGCCGTCCCAGTGGACGTCCGTCACGCGGTTGCCCTGGGCAAAGGAGCGCTGGACGATGGTTTTGACCAAACGCCCCGAAACGGTGAAAATCTGGACCTGAACCTCCAAATCCAAGCCACTCAGGTTGTGCTCAAATTGGAAATTGGTGCTGGTGGTAAAGGGGTTGGGATAATTGAGGACGTGATCCAAAGCGACGTCTTCGGTATTGGCCACGACGAATTCCGTACTGCCCGTGGAAAAGTTATTGGCTACGTCCCAGGCGGTCACTTCCACCTGGTGCCGTCCTTCGGCCAGGTCAAAAATGGGGAAGCGGACCCGCCCTTTGGTAAAATCATCCTGCTCGGCTTCGTAAAAATCGTTGAGGATGTAAGGCGCTTGCGTATTGCCATCGAGGATGGCGGTGAGGTCGTGTCCGACACTCGTTCCGGCGACGTTGATCCCATTGTCATCCGACAAGCGAACGAAAAGGGCCGGATTGTCATTGGTCAGACCGCCCGAGACGAAGTTTTCATCGTTGATGAACACCTCCACCAGGGGCCCCGCCCCATCGCTAACCGGATTTTCCGCACTGCCCCCCACGATCAAATCCTCAAAGTATCCGCGCGCATCGGTCTCCTGGCCGTCCTCGGCGTAGTAGCTGATCCGTCCCTGACCAAAGTCGTAGTCGATGTCCTGCGGTACCACGAAAGTAAATTCAAACGCTCCGTTGCGGACCGTAGCGGCCCCCTTGAAGATGATGCTCTTTTGTACGCGAAACTCCACCGGACTACTCGATTCGTCCTGGCCCAGGGTCGATACGACCGTCTCTTTGTCGTAAACGGTAGGAAAGATGCGACCGTTGAACTGCTCCAGTACGTTGCCGTTGTCATCGGTCACCAAACCGCGAACGGTCACCTTCTCCAGCGCTCCAATCGTGTCCTGTGGGTTGCCTTCGACGGCCACTCCATTGATGTGGGTAGTGGCTACGCGGTACCGGGGTAAGGCCAGCTTCATGCTGGGATCTCCCAAAAGGGTAAATTTCAAGGTATTGTCGGCACTGGCTTGGGCATTGTCCTTGGCGATGCGCAGAATCTCACCGATCGTCCGGCTGGGGCTGTCGAGGGCACCCCCTTTGAGAAGGAAGTCGAAAACGCTATCCGTCAGCCGTTTGTTTTGTTGGGCGAATACCGCCCGTACGCTGCTAAACAGTGCAATGGCCCCTCCGTCGGGGCAGATGATGGCCAATTACCCGGCCGTGAACCCATCCGGTTCGTCGAAGCCAGCGAAGGAGCAAGTGGCGGTGATGAACAGGGGAAGACGATCGTAATTTTCCCAACTCGAGATGTCGCTCTGCCGCAGCACCCGCTCCTGCGCCCAGCCACTGGAGCCCCCGTGTCCCAAGTAGTTGATCGCCAGCGTACCCCGAAACATATCGCGGTTGAGGCTTTCCTGGGCTTGGGGAATCCGCGCACCACCGGGCGTTGATTCCTGGAAAAAAGCATCGAGGTAAATCTTGGATTGGTTGAAATCGGGTTCTTCATCATCCAGCACCTCGGCGGTAGAATCGGTATCTCGGAGGTGGATATTGTTGTCCTCGTCATCCGCGACGAAGATGAGGCGGTTGCGCCAGTCGCCCAGGCAATCGGAATTGGTGTCGTAGTGGATGATTTTGTTGACCAAGCCCTGGGCCTCCGTAGCCGATCGGGCGGGCAGGCGCCCCACGGCGATGTCGCGGCCCCGGCCGAGCGGGTCGCCTTCGTCCTCATCGAGGTAGCTGTAGTAGTCGTCGGTGGGGTAGGCCGAGAGGGCGTTGAGGGAGTAGAGCGTTTCGAAGGTGGGGACGAAATTGCCCCCGGCGCCGTACTTGTTTTTGTAGTCAAAGGAGGCATCACCAAAGAGGAGCATATAGTGAAAATCGCTGTTGCGCAGGTAGAGCATCCGGGCAAAGTCGCGGATGGCGGTGGGGTCGATTCCTCCCGAGGAAAACTCGTTGTAGATATCGCCGATGGCGACGGTGGCGATGTCCAGATTGCTGTGCGTCCGTCGGTGTTGGGCCAGCTGTTCGGCCTGGCTGGCGAAGTTGGGATGGTAAATGATGACCATGTCCACGTTGTCGATGCTGTGGATGTTTTGGTTGGCGATTTTGCCCACGCGCTCGGGGCTGGGGAAGCTGTTGCTCCGGCGGAAGGCGACAAATTCGCGAATCACTTCGTTGGTCGTCACGCCAAAGCGAAGGAGGTCGTTGGTGCGATCGAAGGACTGCACCAGTGGATTTTGTCCATTGGTGATGTCCCAGATTTCGACTTCGGCATCGACGTTACTCAGCTCAAAGGTGGAGCTGGCGTAGTCCAGGGTCTGGGCATCGCGGAAGGCCAGGGGTTCGCTGACCATGTTGAGCTTGCGCCGGGCATTGAGCTGGATGTAATCCAGCCACCCCCGGTTGGTCCCATCCCCCACGGCGGGGTAGTTGACGAGGATATTGATGCCATCGCCATTGGAGGTAAAATTGCCATCGATGCTGCCACTGTTGGCAAAATCGCTATCGACTTTATCGAGGGGCGACTGGCGGATGGAATTGCTTTCGAAGGTTTGGTTGCTATTGGCCGTCACGGTAAAGCGGGTCTGGAGGTTGTGGCGACCGATCAGGACGGTGGTGACGTTGACGGGGCTGTTGGTATCGAGGAAGGGGAAGTTAAAGTCGTAACTGCGCTGGCGTTCTTGGCTGAATAGGTCCCCGTACCAGGAGCGGCCACTGCCCTGGGCGCCCGACATTTCGAAAAGCAGGTTGATGAATTCGTCTTCCAGACGGCGGTAGTCGTTGAAGCTGGTGGTGGTGTATTCCGTATTGGGCAGGGAGGCTTGGGTGCCCACGCGTTTGCCATTGCCGGCGCTGATTTTGAGGAAATAGTACTTTTTGTCGTCAAAAACGTTGGTTTCCCGATCAAAGCGCGCGTTTGAACTTTTGTAATCCCACCGGTGGGGTCCTTGGGCGTAAAAGAGGATGTAGTCGCCCTCATTAAAGCGGCCATCGTTTTCTCCCACCACGAGGATGGCATTTTCTTCGAGGTCGTCGTGGCGTGCGACGGCATTGGCGAGGGGAAGGGGCCCGCCACTGTTGCCGAGGATTTTGAGGGTACGTGGAT
>CALCCH010000774.1 GCA_937899855.1 uncultured Saprospirales bacterium
CCACCCGACCATGCCCGAATTGCCCGAAGTCCACGCCTTTCACCAATATTTCAAACAGCACGCCCTGAATCGCCCCATTCAAAAGGTAACCGTTGCCGACGACAAAATCATCCGCAACCTGAGCAGCCGCAGTTTCCAACGCCGGCTCAAGGGGCGGACCTTCGTCGACTCCTTCCGTCGGGGGAAATACCTCTTTGGCGAGCTCGACAATGGCCACCACGTCCTGCTCCACTTTGGGATGACGGGGGATTTGATCTACTACACCCAAGCCGCTGATAAGCCCAAGTTCGAACGTTTTGCCTTCGTCTTCGGGCCCCAGCAAACCCTGGCCTTTGATTGCACCCGGAAGTTTGCCCGCATCCTCTACCTCGACGATGTGGAGGACTACATCCGCGAAACCAAATTGGGCCCCGATGCCCTGGAGATTTCGGAGGAGCGCTTTCTCGAACTGATGGGCCAGCGCAAGGTCACGATCAAGTGCTTTTTACTCAACCAACACCTCCTCGCCGGAGTGGGCAACCTCTACGCCGACGAGGTCTGCTACCAGTGTCGGGTACATCCCGCCAGCCCGGTGGCCAAGCTGCCCCCGCGCAAGCGCCGCCAAATCTTCGCCAAGCTCCGCGAAATTCTCAACTTTGCGGTCGAACGGACGGTGTACTACAAGGATTATCCCGACAACTGGTTCTGGGAATGGCGCAAGGAAGGGGAAATTGGCAAAGGCGGCAACCCCGTCTTGCGAGCCAAGGTGGCCGGCCGGACGACTTATTACGTCGACCGTTGGCAAAAAATGTACGAATAGCCTCCTCCCCTCCGCGGTGCAGCCGGGCCACGGATGGCCCGCTAGGATTTGGTCAAATTTTTGCTTACATTTATTGCGCAAGCATTCCGCTTGTCACTACTTTTCAACTATTTCATTGCGGTTATTACTGACGGCAAGCAACGACCATGGGAACGTTGACTGGCCGCTCCACTTGGTTTTACAGATCACTAAAATTCACCATCGCATGAAGAGACGCGATTTTCTACGACTCCAACGTCCCCAATTCCGAGGCCCCGCCGTCTTACGGCCATCCGGCCAGCTGAGCTCGGGCCTGGAGCCCTACACCGGCCCCTGGGCCCTGCCCCAAGCCGCCCACCTGCTCCGTCGGACCATGTTTGGCGCCAAGCAGGAGGACGTTCAGGAAGCCCTCGCCCGGACCCTGGACGAGGCCGTCGACGAACTGCTGTCCACCGATCCCATACCGGCCCCGCCCGTAGTAGATTACAATGGCCCCGATGTGACCGATCCCTACTCCGCGGCCGGCGAAACCTGGGTCGATGACCCGATCGACAACCAGTACGATGGCTACCGAATCCAGTCGCTCAAGGGCTGGTGGGTGCGCCAAATCCTGGAGCAGCCCCGGACCATCGAGCAAAAGATGATTCTTTTCTGGCACAACCACGTCCCCATTCAGTTTATCGAAGTCTTTGTGGGCCGCTGGGATTATCGGTACTGGGAAACCTTGCGGGAAAATGCCCTGGGCAATATTCGCAGCCTCATCCGCGCGCTGACCCTCGATCCGGCGATGCTGCATTACCTGAACGGACAGTACAATTCAGTGGGAGCACCCGACGAGAACTACGCCCGCGAGTTGCAGGAGCTTTTCTGCATCGGTAAGGGCCCCAATGCGGCTTTTACCGAAGAAGACGTCCGGGCTGCCGCCCGCATCCTGACCGGCTGGCGCGTCAACTACAGCAATCTCGATGAGGCGGTATTCACGCGCGCCTTTCACGTCACCGAAGACAAGCAATTCTCGGAGTTTTACCACGGTACGCTCATCAGTGGCCGCGCGGGGCTGGCCGGTGCGGAAGAATTGGACGACCTGTTGGAGATGATTTTCGACAACAACGAAACGGCGCTCTTTCTGGCGCGGCGACTCTACCGCTTTTTCGTCAGCGACCTGATCGATGCTACGGTGGAGGCCAACGTGATCGAACCGCTGGCCGAGCTACTGCGGGACAACGACTACGAAGTGCTTCCCGCGCTGTCGACGCTCTTCCGTTCCCAACACTTTTTCGATGCCCTCACCCTCGGGGTGATGATTAAGAGCCCGACCGATTTTGTACTCGGGATATTCCGCGAATTGCGAATGACCCTACCCGATCCCTCGGATTTGGCGAGCCGTTATCAAATTGCCGGAACGCTCAACTACGTCAATATGGTGCTCCAGCAGGACCTGGGGGATCCGCCCAACGTGGCGGGCTGGCCCGCTTATTACCAGCTGCCACAGTACGACAAAAACTGGATCAACACCGATACCTTGCCCCGGCGGGGAGAGGTGCTGGCTTGGTTCCTGTACGCCGGGATTTCTACCCAGGGCAATGCCTACAATTCGATTATCGACGTCGTGGGTATTGTGGATCGTTTTCAAAACCCCGAAGACCCCAACGACCTGATCGCGGCGGCGGCGGATTGGCTATTTGGCTTGCCCCCCAGTCCGGCGTTCAGCGCTAGCTTGAAGTCCATTTTACTCTCGGGCCAGTCGGACGACACGTACTGGACCGTCGCCTGGCTAGAGTACAAAAGCAGTGGAAGCCCCATGGATTACCAAACGGTGTACTCGCGCTTGCAGAGTTTCTTTTACTTTTTGCTCAATGCCGAAGAGCACCAATTGGCCTAGCGCCCGGTGACTCAATTTTCCAACTGCCAATCCAAAAAAATGAATCGAAAAGAGTTTTTAAAATACGGCGCGGGGTCTTTTGTGGTGCCTTCCATGTTCAACGGCCTGGGCATCGCTAAGCGCGCCAACAGCTGGATCAATAGCTTGTCGAGTGCCATCGTCGATACGGATAAGGTACTGGTTCTCGTCCGTTTGGATGGAGGAAACGATGGTTTGAATACCGTGATTCCCCTCGACCAGTACGGTCGCCTGACCATGGCCCGGGAGAAGGTGATCATTCCCGAAAACAAGGTACTTCGTCTCGATGGCCTGGACCAGGTGGGGCTCCACCCCGCGATGGGCAAAATGCGTGATTTGTACAACGAGGGCAAGCTTAAGATCATCCGGTCGGTGGGCTACCCCAATCCCAACTATTCGCACTTTCGCTCAACCGATATCTGGATGACGGCTTCCGATTCTGACGAGATCATCGTGTCGGGTTGGGCGGGGCGTTATTTGCAAAATGAATTTCCCAACTTCCCGGTCGATTTCCCCAACGAAGACATGCCCGATCCGCTTTCCCTGGAGATTGGCTCCTTCTTATCGCTGGCTTTTCAGGGGCCAACCAATGCCATGGGCATGTCGATTTCTGATCCTTCGGATTTTTACGAGTTGATTGGTGGGGGGATCGGCGAGGTCCCTAATACGCCAGCTGGCGAGAAGCTGGCGCACGTTCGTCTGATCAAACGCCAGTCGAATGCTTATGGCCAGGTGGTGAAGGATGCTTACGAAAGCGTGAACAGCCAGGGGGAATATCCCGATACTTTTCTCGGGGAGCAGTTGAAGATCGTGTCGCGATTGATTGCGGGAGGGCTGAAAACGCGTATTTACATGGTCAACATTGGAGGTTTTGATACCCACGATCGGCAGGTCGACCCCGCCGATCATACCCGGGGCTTTCACGCCGAATTGCTCCGGGAGGTCTCGGACGCCATTGCTGCGTTTATGGAGGACCTGCGTTTTCAAGGGACGGACAAACGCGTGGTGGGCATGACCTTCTCCGAGTTTGGCCGGCGCATCATCTCCAACTTTAGCGACGGTACGGATCACGGGGCCGCGGCTCCGATGTTTGTCTTTGGTCACGAAATTGAAGGAGGCATGCTGGGAGAAAATCCCTTTATTCCCCTCAATGCGACCCCCGCCGACAACCTGCCGATGCAGTATGATTTCCGTTCCGTGTACGCGACCATGTTGCAGGATTGGTTTTGCCTACCCAGCGATGAAGTCCAGCTCGTGATGCGCAATGATTTTCCCATCTTACCGCTCATCGCCAACTCGGATTGCGTCAGTACTTCCACCCGCGACCAGTACCGCAATGCTGGTCAGACCATCATCAGTGCCTATCCCAATCCTTTTACCGAACGGACGACGATCAGTTTCCAAAGTGACGGGGGCCAGTGTTTGGTCCAGGTGTTCAACGCCCACGGCCAGCTCGTCGCCACACCCGCCCACGGCGCCTACGCCATGGGGGAGCACCAACTGGACTGGGATTCGGAGACGCTCCCGGCGGGGCATTATCACCTGCGCTTGCAAAACGGATTGCTCCAGCAGGTACGCCCGGTACTCAAAGTGCGCTAAACCATTTTCAACCCACCACTCTGGCCAAAGGAGTGTTGCCAATCGAATATCGATGTCCGTCATGCTGTCTACCCTACGCCCCGTAAGGACCTTGCTTTTCATCCTGCTTTTACCCACGTTCGCCTGCGATTCGAACGATGACGAAGCTCCGCTACCCCAACCATCTCCCGAAGCCTATGAGCCCTATTTTTTTTCCGATGGTTTCGAATCCGCAGCCCGCGTAGAGGATCTGTTCCCCGCCGATGGCAGTCGGTGGACCAATCTCCAACGGGTAAATCCAAACGGTGGAGAGAATGAGGTGGAGCTCCGTACGGATCGTTTTCGCGAGGGGCGTCAGTCCCTACGGATCCTGGCCCAAGCGGCCGATGAGGTATTGTCCAAGATGGACATTGAAAAGGCTGGCTTTTTCGCTCCGGCGGGTAGTCGGGTGAAGATCGAGGCGGACTTCTATCTCCAAACGGAGGATCCGGTACCCAACTTATTTTTACTGGACTTGGAATGTTGCTCCTGCTGGGACCCCTCGGTGGGGGAAAACCAATGCCCGGGGATTCGTTTAAAGTTCAATGGTGAAAACCACTTTCTCGCGGTAGAGCGGGGGAAGATACTGGGGAATACGATCGGCCAAACGGAGGTCCCTTTTCCCACGCGCGAATGGGTGCGCCTGCGCTGGGAGTTAGACTTGTCGCCCACGGGTGACGGTCGGTTAGTACTGGCCATCAATGATCGGGAAGTCATCAACCAAGCCACCAGGACTTTACCCAGTAGCGAGGCATTCCGCGAGGCTTTTGCCCAGGAGGGGATCGACTTCGAGCTGCAAAGCCCACTGGGCTACGAGCGGGTACAGGTGGGCGCTACGGCCAATCCCACGCCCCACCCAGTCGAGCTGTACATCGATAATTTTAGCTTGCGGGTAGAGTGATTCGTACCCTCGCGGGTCATTACTCCGGCTGCGTTAACTCCAGCACCTTTTCCAATTCCAAATCGCGTCCGCTCAGGAGGTCTTCCAGCTGGTACTCGATCGGATAATCGGGGAGCAGGCCCCGTCCTCGATCCTCGGCTTTGACGTCGCTAGTGATGGCGTAGAAAGGGTATTTAAAACGGATGCCGGAATGGGGGAGCGTCAGGCTGGGCGTCTGGAAGGCATTGGTCCGAACCTGCCCCCCACCGGATTCTTGCCCGATGATCGTTACCTCGCCTCCATCCACCAGGTAGGCTCCCGCAATGGCCGAAGAAGAGAAGGAAAGACCATTGTAAAGGATGAATACCTGTCCATTAAAATTGTGAGACCGCTGCGGCTTTTTGACGATGCCCATGTACTGATGGGTGCTATCTCGGTAAGACTTGAAAGAGAGGGGAAGAAAAAGGGGGGCCAGTACCTTCCGGCCAAATTTGCTGTTGAGGTGGCGATCAACGCGGGGTTTGCCCCGCTTTTTCTTACCGTACAACTCGACCGTTTCGTCGTTGATGTAGCTGATGAGGGTCATGGATTCTCGCCCACTACCCCCACCGTTGTCGCGCAGGTCAATGACCAGTCGGGGAATCTGATTATCGCTCAGATAGCGAAAGACTTTGCGGTAAAAGCGAATGCCCCGCCGCCCAGCAAAGCTTTTGATCCGCAGGACCGCCGTCTGCAGATCTTCGCGCAGCAGATAGAGCTGGTAGCCACCCTTTTTACGAAAAATGGTACTGTCCTTACGCGCCGAAGGAATCTTTTTTGCTTTGAGGATATCCCGGTATTCCTCACTGTTGCTGGCGTAGGCCGCCGCCGTAAACTGCTGCTGCTCTCCATCGGGGGTGCGAATGTCCAGGTCGTATTCGGCAGACTCACCATAATAGCGGAAGAAGTGGCTGGTAAAATTGAGGTTGATGACCCTTTCCTTGTGGCTCAGGTTGTACCCATCGGAGGGAAACATGGTTTCGATTTCCCGCATCACCCGCGTCGCTTTCCTGCCATTGATCGAAAGGATTTCGGTACCGGGCACCAAACGGGTCGAATCGGCCGTGTAGGCATGGAGTACGATCAAACGACCGTCGATTTTGTGCGCTTGAAAAGGCAGCCGCTGGTAGGGGTACTTGGCCTTGCGTTTTTTGCGGTAGTACTTTCGATAGGCTTTGGGTGTTGAGATGCGGGTGTGGCCACAGCCCAGTCGGGCATTGAGGGCGTAGAGCAAACGGCGAAATTCCAGTTCGGTCAGGGGCTCCTGTAGTTGTTCGGCGGTATTGGCAAACCAAGCCCGCATGGTATCGGAAGGGTAGTAAAAGCCCCAGGCAGGGTGCTCGTCCTCAAAAGCCCGTTGGAGGATTTCAAAGTCGGCCCGGAGCTCCGCTACCGAAAGAGGTCGTTGGGGGTCAAAGTCCCGTTGCCCGCTGAGGGGAAGGGCCAGGAGGCTCAGGCTGGCGAGGAGTCCGAGCAATCGGATGGTACTGCGGATGGTACTGCGGATGAGGAGGCTGGGCCATTGGGGGAGCGAGGGGGTATCACAGAGAGTCATAGTAGGTACGATTTGGTGGATGGGGAAAGGGTTTGGGGGGAGGGAGTGGGTAGGTTCGAGCGGGTTCGAGTGGGTTCGAGTGGGTTCGAGTGGGTTCGAGTTGGGTATAGTGGGGACGTGAAGGAAATGGAAGGGCGAGAAAAGAAAGAAACAAAAAGACGCGAAACCCAAAAAAGCAACACAAAGAGAAGCAA
>CALCCH010000775.1 GCA_937899855.1 uncultured Saprospirales bacterium
GGACGTATCGTGGTTGGAGGGAGTCTAAATTTTGATCGCCGGGGAGATTGGCTCTTTTCGATGTTATTGGACGATGGGGGGTTGGATACGGAATTTGGGGACGGTGGTTTTTTGCGAATAGATTTAGGGGGAAATACTTACGACCGCTTGGAGGATATCGAGGTACAGGTCGATGGCAGTCTTTTGCTGTTGGGGCTGGATTGGGATGGTCAATTGGCCTATCTGATTCGCACCCGGAGCAATGGGGAGATGGATGAGACTTTTGGGGATCGAGGGGTCGTCACCTCCGATGCAGTGGGTTGGTACTTTAGGATGCGAATGGCTTTGCAAGCGGACGGCAAGATCGTAGTGGGGGGGTCATACTTTACTTTGTTGCGCTACGAATCGGGGCTAAACCCGTTTCAATCCCTCACCACTCGGGATCGTCCGCTTATTTATTGCCCGGGAGAGGAATTGCGGGGTGAGCTCTATGTCAGTCCAGGCTTTGATCCAGCGGGAGTTAAGCTGGAGGTCATCGACTCCCCGCTGGGAGTCGAAATTGCCTGGGACGACGAACGGCCCCAACCTAGAAGTTGGGTAGGCTACACGGTGAGCAACTTGCCGATTGGCGTAGTGAGCCAGGTTGTGGTACAAGCCAGCGATGACTTGGGCAATCAGGCCCGAGATACCCTGACCTTTTGGGACCAAACCATCCCCAGCGAGTTGCAGTTTCCACCGGCGGGCGCTACGAATCTTCCCACCGATTCGATCCGCTTTGCTTGGAGTGACCCCACCCCCAGCAGCTACATTCTGGAGCTGTCTACGGATTCGGCAGACTTTGCGGCGAACCGGATATACGGCCAAGGGGGCATCATCGACCCCTTTCTGGTGCTTCCCCAGCGCTTGGATACTTTTCGGGTCTACTACTGGCGACTGGTTACGGATAATGAGTGCGGGCAATTGGTCAATGGAATACAGTCTTTTCGAACCGGCCTGCCCCTCAACTACACCATTCGGGCTTCGGAGGATACCCTGCGCAGCTGTATCGGAGGCATTTACCGGCTGGCCCTCAGCCTGGGGACGGGACTGGGCAATCGCCCGCTGGATTTGAGGGTGATCAATTTGCCCGAGGGGGGAAGGGTAGACTTTGCCCAAAACTCAGCGGAGCGTGGGGAGGTGGTCCAGGTGGAATTGCGAGGGCGAATTTCCCGGCTTGAGTTCCCACTGATCTTTGAAGCCCAAGCTTCCTCCGGCCGTCCCGTCCGCGATACGGTATGGATCATACAGGCCCAAAACACTCGGAGCTTTGACCTCTTCGAACCACAGAACGGTGCCAATCTGGTCGATCTGGAACCACGGTTGGATTGGGACCAAGACCTGGCGGTGCGCTACCTGGTAGAAATCGCCCGTACCGCTGACGATTTTGAGGAGGACCTGGTCTTCCGCGATACCTCCAGCGTTGGGGAGGAAGGGTACCTGCTGCCCGCCGGTGTCTTGGAGCTCCAACGGACCTATTACTGGCGGGTGCGTACCCTGGGGGGCTGTGAATTCTCCAATACCTTTGCCTTTAATACGGGGGTGACCGGTACTAAGGCCGTGGAGGCGCCCAAGGTCACCCTCTATCCCAATCCCAGTGCGGGGGAGGTCTACCTGCGTTTGCCGGCCAGCACTGAGCCCTGGACTTTGCGACTGTTGGACCTAAGTGGGGTGGAGCGCCGCCGTTGGCGCATTCCCGCCGGTGACCGCCATTTTAGTTTTGATCCCGAGCTGCCACCTGGGCTTTACTTCGTGGAGTGGCGACAGGCTGGGGCCTGGGGGCGGCAGAAATTACACTACGGGCTGACCCCATAAACACCCCGCTTCGCGGCGGTCGGTGCAAAGCGCATTCCCAGAAGTGGGGAGGCGCTTTTTTGTTTTTTCATTTTCGTAATTATACGAAATATCGTAATTTATTTTCGTAATTTTTCTCAGCGTCCTTTTTGGAGTAATTTTTTAATTGCTGATTATCAATTGGTTATGAATTTTTCGATCGCCTTTTGGCCCTTTGGCACAGCCGTTGGACTATATGGAACAAATAACTGCGAAAATGACTGTATCCACCCAACTCACCCCCCTTCAACAGCTGCTCCAGCGGAGCGCCGATAGCCCCCTTCCCATCGTTGCCTTCCTGACGCGGGGACAGAGTGGCTCCGATTTCTTGATGCGTCGAGTGCTCGAACGTTTGGAAGATAGCCTGACCGATTCCTTCCAGTTTATCGAGCTGGCCGAGCGTGCGGCCGAGGGACTCCAAAAGGAGTTGAAAACGACAAAAAATCCGGTGGTACTGTTGTTGGACCGCTCCGAAATCCAACTGCTTTTTTCGGGCATGATGCCCTACGAATCGCTGCGGGAGGTCCTGGAGTCCTACCTGGCCAAAAGTTGTCAACCTCTTTGAATACCAAATACATCATCACCAATTACTATCCACAGAAATTTAAATAAAATGAAAAAGCCTATCCTTTTTATCGCCCTCGTTCTGCTTAGTTTTAGTTCCTTGTGGGGACAAAAACCCATCAACACCGCCTTTTTTGAAGCTGCCGATCGTTTCTTTCAGCAAAATGTCCAAAACGGTCTGGTCCGCTACGCTGGGCTCAGTGACAACCCTGATCTGAAGTACCTGCTCAAGCGCGTCACGCAGGCCGACCTGAGTGGGGCGGACCCCCTCACCACTCAAGCCTTTTACATCAATGCCTACAACCTGCACGTCATCAACGCGGCGGCCCAGCGCTATCCGCTCCAGTCGGTACAGGAGGTGACGGGCTTTTTTGACCGCCGCAAGGTAGCGGTGGCCGGTGAGGAATTGACACTCAACCAGTTGGAAAAAAACAAGTTGCTCAAGGCATTTGGCGATCCCCGTTACCACTTCGTATTGGTGTGTGGTGCCGTGGGCTGCCCTCCGATCATCGACCGGGCCTACCGCCCCGAGACCCTGGAGCAGCAGTTGGAACAACAGGCCCGTCTGGCGCTCAACGATCCCAATTTCATCCGCGTTGGGGACGATAAAACCGAGATTTCGCAGATTTTTCAGTGGTACCCCGGTGATTTTGGTGGCAGTACGACCAAGATCGTCGAATACATCAACCGCTACCGCGAGACGCCCATCGGCAGCAAAATTGGCTATTACGATTACGACTGGAAGCTCAATGATCTCGGCGATGGCAGCAGCTCGGAGTTGATTGATCCGACCAAGAGCAACAATGCCTCCCGCTACGTCGTATCGGCGGCTATTCCGAAGGGGGGGATTGAGGCCAAGCTGTTCAATAACCTGTATACCCAACGGACGGGTGATTCCGAGACCCTGACCGACCGTTCCACCTTTCTCACGGGCCTGTTTAGCTTTGTGTACGGGGTGAACAATCGTTTCAACGTCGGTTTTGATGCGCGTTACCGCCAGGTGCGCAACGGCTTGGCAACGGATTCGCCCCTGGCCGTCTTCAATCCCGAAAACTCCGCGGTGGCCCGTACCGGCCTGACCGCCATCGGCCCCAAGGTGCGG
This sequence comes from uncultured Saprospirales bacterium, assembly GCA_937899855.1. Classification (GTDB taxonomy): domain Bacteria; phylum Bacteroidota; class Bacteroidia; order Chitinophagales; family Saprospiraceae; genus CALLVY01. The sequence continues at coordinate 3,515 of CALCCH010000775.1, forward strand.
ATCGCCCCTTTCCCCGCCTTGAAAAACTTTTCGGTCCAAAGTTCCTTTGTCTTCTCTACCGGCGACGATCTGGCGGGCACCCCCGACCGTCCCTACATCGACTGGAACGGAGCGACCTGGTGGACGCAGTTTTTCAACGATTTTTCGGTGGGCAATAACTTTTCCATCTTTACCGAGGTCGACTTCTTGTGGGAAGACATTGGCAATGGCGACAATGGCAACATCAACCGCGTGTCGACTCCCGCCACGCTGATCTTTAGCTACTTCCCCAATCCCAAGACCACCTTCTATGCGCTGGGCGGCTACTCGCCCTTCTGGCAGACCGAATTCGACTACTTCGCCCAGGGTGGCTTGGGAGCCAAATACCAATTTACGCCCAACTTCGAGCTGGAATTGCTCTACACGGCCTTCACCAATAAGGGTTTGCGGAGCAGCAACGGCCGAGCCGCCACCTACAATCTGGGCGTGCGTTACAGCCTCTTTTAAGGCTCCCCTTCTGGGCCCCTTCCGCCCAGACTTAGTCCAGCATTTTTTCACCTTAAAACAGCCAAGCCATGACTGCCTTCCAGCCCATAAACCACGCTCCAAGCGTTACTTTGTCGGAAAATTGTCCCAATTGTTGGGGCAGACAATCGTATTGCGGCGTAACTTACGATACCTTACCTTTGGGGCACATCCCCAATCCCTCAATCCGCCGCGAACCATTTATCCGGCGCTTTGTTATTCGCTACATTGATGGGGCCCGGCGACGACTGGGTTTTGGGTCCCGCTAACCGCCAAACCGTTTGGATTTGAGACGTAGTCTGCTGACCATTTTCGCCTCCCTTTTTATTGTCGTACTGACGGCGCAGACCGCTACGTACCAGCTGGGCAGGATGGAGATTCAAGGGCTACGGCGGACCCAATCGAGCTACCTGGAGTCCTTTTTGGTGAGTCGGGTAGGGGATCCGGTGACGAGCGACAGTTTGATCCTGGAGGATGTACAGCGCTTAAAAAATGTGGCCGCCATCGCTCAGGCCGATTACGAATTGGATACCCTGGCGGACAATGAATTGGGGCTGCGGCTGATTGTGGAGGAAAAACGGACCTTCTTACCCGTCGTCAACTTTGGCGGTATCCGCGATAATTTTTGGGTACAGGTGGGGGTGACGGATAACAACTGGCGGGGGCGGGGGCAACAGCTCGAAATTTTTTACCATAACAACGATCGCTTCCACAACGGCCAATTGTTTTACCGCGTGCCCTTCGTGAATTCCACATCCTGGGGCTACTCCTTTAGCCTGCGCAAGTACTCGGCCATCGAACCGCTTTTCTTCGAAGAGGGAGCCGTCAACTACGACTATAACAATTATGCGGTCGGCGGTACCGGCATCTACCAGATCGACCTGCCGCGGCAAGCGGAGGCCGGGCTCACCCTCTTCCGAGAGGGTTACGAGCAGAGCTCGGTGCAGGACTTGTTGAATCCGACCGGCCCGAGTGCCCTCACCCAGGATAAGGTACTGGGAATGGCCCGCTACGTGGACCGGCGGCTGGAGTACGATGAGTTCTACCTGCGTCGTTCCGAGTGGTGGGTTTGGTACCAGACGGTACACACCTTTAGCGACGCCACCTGGTTTCACAGTTTGATCGCCCAGTGGCGACAGTTTTGGCAACCCCGATCCCGCGTCAACTTAGCCCTCCGCTTACGGCTGGGCATTTCCACCAACAACGACAGTCCTTTCGCGCCCTTTGTGGTCGACAGCAACGTCAACCTCCGTGGCGTTGGCAATCGCATCGACCGGGGGACGGCCCAGGCCGTACTCAACTTCGAATACCGTCAGACGGTGTACAACGAGGGGCAATGGGCGGGACAGCTCGTGGCCTTTACCGACCTCGGTACCTGGCGCAATCCCGGCGGCACCTTTGCCGATCTCTGGAACTCCGACAACCTCCGCGAATTTGTCGGCGGTGGCTTCCGCATCATCTACAAGAAAATCTACCGCGCCACCCTCCGCGTCGACTACGGCATTGATATTTTCAATCCCGAGCAGCGTGGTTTTGTGTTGGGAGTGGGGCAGTATTTTTAGGAGGGGAGCTAATGAAAAATGGACCACCTCCATTCAATCGGAAGGCAGTCCATTTCGGGTGTTGATCAGGGGATCAGGGAGCTTTAACGAATCTCCGGGTTTACTTGCCCGCCGCGTCCGTCTGGTGCTCCGCCATCATCTTTTCGTGTTCGCTTTTGATCATGGCGTGTTCTTTTTCCATGGTCGCGTGCTCGGCTACCATGGTCTCGTGGTCCTTTTTCATCGTTTCGTGGTCCGCCTTCATGGTCGCCATGTCGACTTCTCCCGTGGCGTGCTTTTCCACTAGGGTCTTGTGCTTGGTCATGATTTCCTCGTGCTTCTTCATCAGGGTGGCGTGCTGCTCCAGCATGGTGGTATGCTGCGCTTCTACTGCGGTATGGAGCGAATCCGTCGCCGGGTCGCTGTGCTTGGCGTGCTCGGCCACCATCTGGGCGTGTAGCGTTTCCATGGCGGTGTGCTCATCGGCCAATTTCTTGTGCTCGGTCTCCATTTTTTCGTGTTCGGCCATCAACGCTTTATGCTCCGCCGATTCGGCGGGATTGGACTGACACCCAAAAAAGAGGGGTAGGGCCAATAGGATCAGGGATAGGAATCTTACAGTGGTACTCATTTCGTATTTGCTTTTGATTAAAATAAAATAAGGCTGCAAAGATACGCCATATCTGCCAACACCCGTAATCCGAGCATCGAAAAAGGGGAAGGAACCTATTTCCGGCGTTTTTTCCAATCCAGAATATTCAGCGACTCCTCACAAAAGGCGTAATCGCCCGCTACGTTGGAGGCGACGATGATGGTGCGCTCACCCCCGTACTCCGCCACCAGCCCGCGGTACCAATCCATACCCTGCGCATCCAGGTTGGTGGTGGGCTCGTCCAGCAGCAGCAGGTCCGTATCCGAACAAATGGCCAGGGCCAGCTTGAGGCGCTGTTTCATCCCCGAGGAAAAAAAGCGAATCTCCTTTTGGCGAGCCTCCTGAAAACCGAGCAATTCGACGAGGGCCTCGGCATTGAGGTTCCGCAACAAGGGCTTGAAGCCCTGGTGAAAACGGATGGCCTCCAGCAATTGAAATTCTTCGATCAGGTCGATGTAGGGCGCCGCGTAGCTGATCTGGCGGTAGAGTTCGTCACGGTCGAAAGTTTGTTGGGAATTTTGAAAGCTGATGTCCCCCTTGGAGGGGCTGAGGTGGCCCGACAGTATTTTCATCAAGGTAGACTTGCCACTGCCGTTGGGGCCGAGGATGGCGTAGCGACCTCCCGAGTGAAACTCATAACTCAGTTGGCGAAAGATCCATTCGAGGCGGTAGCGTTTGCCGACGGCCTTAAGAACGATGTCCATTCGAGGAGCGGTGCCCGTTGAGTTGGCGGAAGCCCTTGATGATGCCGCGATTGGCCCGGCGCACGAAGCGTAGAATGGCCTCGCGTTCGGGGGTCTCCATAATTTTATCCTCGATCTGGTGGAGGGCCTGGGTGGTATTGTAGCCTTTGACGTAGAGGATGCGGTAGATGTCCTGGATATTGTTGATTTGCTCTTCGGAGAAACCCCGCCGGCGGAGGCCAATCGAGTTGACGCCGGCGTAGGACAGGGGTTCGCGCGCGGCGGTGACGTAGGGGGGGACATCTTTGCGGACCAGTGATCCGCCCCCCACCATGGCGTGTTCGCCGATGCGGACGAACTGGTGTACGGCGGTCAGGCCGCCGAGGACGGTGCGGGAGCCCACTTCGATGTGTCCGGCCAGGTTGACACCGTTGGCCAGCACGCAGTTTTTATGCAGGATACAATCATGAGCGACGTGGCAGTAGGCCATGATCAGGCAATTGTCTTCGATTACGGTTCGGAAGTTGGCCTTGGTCCCCCGATTGATGGTGCAGTACTCACGGATGGTGACGTTGTTGCCGATTTCGAGGGTCGAGGGTTCCCCCTCAAATTTGAGATCCTGTGGAATCGAGCCGACGATGGCACCGGGCATGATTCGACAATTTTCGCCCATACGCGTCCCGTTGAGTACGCATACATTGCTACTGATTTGGCAGCCGTCACCGATCACGACATCGGCCTCAATGGTTACAAAGGAGCTGATCTTGACGTTTTTGCCAATCTTAGCATTTGGGTGGATGTCTTGAAATTTACTCATGATCTACGGATCTTCTGATAATTTGCGCCGTTAATTCCCCTTCGGAAACGATCTTGTTACCCACGTAAGCGGTTCCCTGCATGTGTACGATCCCTCGGCGAATGGGGCTGAGGAGTTCCATCTTTAGTATTAAGGTGTCTCCGGGAATGACTTTATGCTTAAATTTAGCGGCATCGATTTTAATAAAATAGGTATCCCAATTTTCGGGATCCGGTACGGTGGATAGGGCCAGGATACCTCCCGTTTGGGCCAAGGCCTCTATCTGTAAGACGCCGGGAAAGACGGCGTTCCCCGGGAAATGCCCCTGAAAAATCCCCTCGTTGAAGGTGATGTTTTTGATGCCCACCACATGAACGTTGGAAAGTTCGATAACCTTGTCCACGAGGAGCATGGGATAGCGGTGGGGAATCAAATTTTTGATGCCTTCCAAATCCACCACGGGGTCTTGGTCGGGATCGTATTTGGGCTTGCCGCGCAGTTTGCGCTGTTCTTTGAGTCGTTTCTTTAAGATCTTGGCAAATTCCACGTTGGAGGTATGCCCCGGCTTGGTCGCCACGATTTTTCCCCGGATGGGCTTGCCGATCAGGGCCAGGTCGCCGATGACGTCGAGTAATTTGTGGCGGGCCGGCTCGTTTTCAAATTTTAAATCCACCGTGTTCAGAATGCCCGCCCGTTCTACCTGAATGTCGGGCTTGCCCAATCGCTTGGACAACATTTCCAGCTCCTCCTCACTCACCATCCGATCCACGATGACGATGGCATTGTCCAAGTCGCCCCCCTTGATCAGGTTTTGGTTGAGCAACTGTTCCAGTTCGTGTAAAAATACGAAGGTCCGGCAGGGGGCAATTTCCGACTTGTAGTCCGCGACGTCGTCCAACGAAGCGTATTGGTGGCCCAAAATGGGCGAATTAAAGTCGATCATCGTGGTCAACTGGTAATCCTCCGCCGGGATGGCCAGCAGTTCGGTTCCCGTCAACTCGTCGCGGTAGGAAATGGGCTCGGTCACCTCGAAATACTCGCGTTCCGCCGCCTGCTCCTCCCGACCGGCTTTTTCCAAAACCTCCACAAAGCCGATGGCACTGCCATCTAGGATGGGCATTTCCGGCCCGTCGATCTCCATCAGAACATTGTCGATCTGCAAACCCGTCAGGGCCGACAAAACGTGTTCGATCGTACTCACTTGGACTTCTCCACGCTTGATGGTGGTACCCCGATTGGTCGACACCACCCGCGCCACATCCGCCGGGATGATGGGAGCCGTGTCCAGGTCCACGCGTTGGAACTTATAACCGTGGTTGACCGGGGCCGGTTTGAAGCAAAGTGTCACCGCCCGCCCCGTGTGCAGGCCGATGCCCTCTACCGCTACCGATTGTTGGATAGTATGTTGTTTCATGACCACTAGGGTATAGTAGACTCAAAATTTCTGCGAAGATAGTGATTTTCCAATGGTTTAAACCCTTAAAGCACCCCGCTGGGCGTTAACTTTTTGCCAAATCGCGCAGCTTTTTTTCCAATTGTCGAATCTTTTGGTAAAGGTCGGGCAAACGTTTGAAGACCGCGTAGGATTTGAGGTACTGGCCGTAAGCGATGGCGGGGGAGCCGTAGAAGGCCTGATCGGGCTGTTTGATGGCACCCGCCACCCCACTCTGGGCCTGAATCATCGTACCGTCGGCCACCTCAATGTGCCCCACAAAACCCGCCTGGCCCCCGATGCGGCAGTTCTTTCCCAATTTCGTACTGCCCGCAATGCCCGCTTGGGCCGCAATGACCGTATTCTCCCCAATCTCGACGTTGTGAGCGATCTGGATCAGGTTATCGAGCTTGACCCCCTGGCGAATCCGGGTGGCCCCCATCGTGGCCCGGTCAATGACCGTATTCGCCCCAATTTCGACCGCATCTTCGAGAATGACGGCCCCGAGTTGGGCAATCTTTTGGTAGGAACCATCCTGCTGGGGAGCAAAGCCAAAGCCATCGCTGCCGATGACCGCGTTGGCTAGGAGGGTACAGTGCTGTCCCACTTCACAATCGTGGTGTATCTTGACGCCTGGATAGAGGACCGAGTGGGCCCCTACTTTGGCTTGGGCGCCGACGTAGACCTGCGCGTGGAGTTGACAATGATCGCCGATTACCGCTCCGGCTTCCACTACCACGAAGGGACCGATCGCTACGTCAGCTCCGATCCGGGCCTCGGGATGAATCGAGCTTTGGGGCGAGATACCCGTCAGTCGTGGCTTTTGCTGTTCGCCAAACTTATTGAGCAAAAAGGCAATGCTGGCGTAGACGTCCGCCACCCGGATCAGGGTCGGCTGGACGGGGCCACTGGGCTCAAAGTCCTTGGAGACCAATAATATGGTGGCATCGGTGGTGTAGGCATGTGCTTCGTATTTGGGATTGGCCAGAAAGGTAATCGTTCCGGCCCCTCCTTCCTCGATTTTACTCGGACGGTCGACCTGGGCGGAGGGGTCTCCTTCGACGGAGCCATCCAGCATCTGAGCGAGTTCGGCAGCGGTTATTTGCATGGCGCAAAGGTAGCGATTTTTTGGCTTAGGCAAAAAGGCTATCTTTGTTCGAATTTTAAAACCAGATACCCCGTGGCAGTAAAACACATTCGGATCGGAACCCGTGGCAGTCGCCTCGCCCTCTGGCAGGCGGAGTTCTTGCGCGAGCAGTTGACCCAGCTCGGCCTCGACGTGGAATTGAAGATCATCAAGACCCAGGGCGACCGGGTTCAGGACCTGGGCTTCGACAAGTTGGAGGGCAAGGGCTTTTTTACCAAAGAAATCGAGGAGGCCCTACTCCGGGGCGATGTCGATCTGGCCGTCCACTCGATGATGGACCTGCCCACCACCGCTCCCGAGGGGCTGTGCGTAACGGCGGTCTCCTACCGCGAGAATCCGGCCGATTGGCTGCTCATCCGCAAGTCCGTACTCACGGAAAAGGCCTTGCTCCGTTTGCCCGAGGGGGCTCGGGTCGGGACGTCCTCGGCGCGTCGGAAGGCCCAAATTCGCCACTTGCGACCGGACGTAGTACTGGGCGACATCCGGGGCAATGTTCCGACCCGGGTTCAAAAGCTACGCGATGGTCAGTTTGACGCCATCCTCTTGGCGGCCGCGGGTCTGCAACGCCTCGACTTGGATTTATCCGACCTAGCGGTCATTCGCCTCAACGTCAAGGAATTCGTACCCGCTCCGGCTCAGGGGGTACTGGCCTACCAGGTCAATACTGCGGATACTGCAACGCGGCGCCTACTCCGGGCCATTCACCACCCGGAGGTATCGGCAGTCACCAATATAGAACGACGGGTCTTGCAGCTGTTGGACGGCGGTTGTCAGTTGCCTTTGGGGGCGTATTGCGAAAGGGATGCGGCGGGACATTACCACCTCTGGGCAGCCCTAGCCGAAAGTTGGGATGCTCCCCTTCATCGCGTTCGACATTCCTCGAGTACGACATACGAACTGGCCGAAAAAGTTGTGGCGGAACTGCGCGAAAAATTGCGGCAGAATGCGTAATTTAGGCACCCACACCCATTAAAATCACCCTATGTTTTTATTCTTTGACGTCGAGGCCAATGGCAAGCCCCGCAAGTGGAGTGCCCCGGCCTCCGATACGTTCAACTGGCCCCGGATGGTGCAGATTGCCTGGCAGTTTTACGACAACCGTGCGGTCTTGTTGGAGGCGGAAGATTACCTCATCAAACCAGAGGGCTTCGAAATTTCCTCCGAGTCCGAGCACTACCACAAGATCAGTACCGAGCGGGCCCGTGAAGAAGGGGCGGAGTTGACGATGGTGCTCAAGCGCTTTTCCGAAATCATCCGCAAGGCGGAATACATCGTGGCGCACAACCTCAAGTTGGATGGGAATGTGGTGGGGGCGGAATTTGAGCGCAAGGGCATCAATCATACCCTTTTCCACACCGAGCGCTTTTCGCTCATGGAGGAGGCGACCTACTTTTGCAAGCTCCCCGGCCCCGGTGGGCGTTACAAGTGGCCGACCCTCACGGAGGTCTACATGAAGGTGTTTCAAGCCCGCTACGCCGACGCCAACAACGCCAAGATCGATGTACAGGCCTGTGCCAATTGCTTTTTTTAGTTGGTGGAAATGGAAGAAATTGATCTGTTCTAAACGCGTGTGATGGCCAAGGTTTTTATCTCCCGAGCGCTCTCCGTCGAAAGTACCTTTCTCGCCAGGGTGGGCGGAGCGGGACACGATGTCATCGGCGAGTCCTTACTCCAAATTGATCCCGTACCCTTTGCGACGGTCCCGGAAACGGACTGGGTCTTTTTTTACAGTAAAAACGCCGTGATCCACTACTTCGCGGGAGTGGGGGAGCCCCCTCCATCTTGCAAATACGGCGCCTACGGGACGGGGACGGCGGCGTATCTCCAACGGGAATACGGTATCCAAGCCAATTTTATTGGTTCGGCCAAGCCCAAAGCTACGGCGGAGGCATTGGCCACGGTGGCGGCGGGTCAACGCATCCTCTTTCCGCGGGCGCGGCATTCGCGGCATTCCCTCTACAAGTATTTGCGCTACAAGACGACGGTGCAGGAGCTGATCGTATACGACAACCGCGTACGTGAATCGTTTGAATTGCCCTTCTGTGAAGTACTCGTTTTTACCAGTCCACTCAATGCCCAAGCCTATTACGGGCACTACGTCTCGCGCTCGCGGCAAACCATCGTCTCGATCGGACGTACTACGGCCCAGGAGCTCCGACGACTGGGTATCCGGGGCGTACACATCGCCCGACAACCCGCCGAGGCTGCGCTGGCCGAGTTGGTCCTTTCGCTACTCTAGTGATGGTGATGGTGAGCAGCTACGGATTCCGCGCTGCGTTTGCGGGGCTGCGCATTGGCCGGTGGCATGGTTCCAAAAACCCGATCCCAGAAGCGATTGGAGACGCCAAAGGCTTTGTCGGGATATTGGTAGTGGTGTAGGGCGTGGTGAATCCACAGGGGGCGCAGCAGGGCTGGGGCCTGATTGGCGGTGATGGTGTGGGTCGAATAATGAACGATGGCGTAGCCCAAGTAACCCAGCTCAAAACCGGGTAGGAAAAACCAGGCTTTGTCGCCCATGGTGAGGTAGAAAAGCCCCCAAAAGGCGGTCAGGAGGATAGCCGCGGGCAGGGGAGGCATAAACAGCCGGCGGTGATCCCGGGGGACGCTGTGGTGGTAGCCATGCACGGCGTAGTGAAATTTCATGACGGCGGGAGAGTCGTGGATGAAGTGAAAAACGTAGCGGTGCAGCAGGTATTCGGCAAAGGTCCAGAACACGAAACCACCGGCGAACAGGAGGATGGGGGAGAGGTAACCATTTTCAATCGCCGTCGTTTGTGTTCCACGGTAAATCAGCAAGGAGATTACGATGAGGTGAAAAGGGATCATGATTTTGGGACCACTGATGGAGAGCATCTCCATCACGGGATTTTCAAACATTTTCTTTTCAGTGGACGTAGACATAACGTATAGCTTTGTTTGATTAAATAATACCATTGTACGCAGGAGCCTCAGCGGAACCTGGTGGTGGACGTAAATTGGGTAAATAGTCTAAAAAGCTCTTACTAGAAATGTCAGTTTACCTGGTAAGGGGTAAATGTCAGAAATTTGGTTTCCTTGGAAAAAAAATATAGATGAACGTCTCCATTCTTTCACTCGTAGGATAGATTTGAGGGACAAATCAAAGGTAGCGATTTTGCGAAGAATTCCATTTTTTACACTAAAATTAGCATTTTCTTAACGTGAATACTTCCCTTTCCCGTTACGGTGGACACGTTGGTCTGGTCAGTGAACCGTGGGCCAGTCCGTTGCGACACCTAAAACGTCTTATTTTTTACAATCTTTGTACCTTACTTACTACCGTTCTTCTCGTATGCCTCGAAAAAAAACGACTTCCCGACCCCCCAAAACGACTCGCAAACGGCCCTCCACCCCAAGTGGCCCTACTCGCTGGTGGGTACTTCCCGTCCTGCTACTAACGGCTCTGGCCTTCTTCCCCGCCCTCGATAATGGCTTCGTTAATTGGGACGACGATGTGAACTTACTCGAAAACCCCCACCTGGCCGCTTTCGATTGGTTTCACCTCCAGGCGATCTTTGGTAGTACCGTCATGGGGGGCTACAATCCGCTTTCCATCTTTACCTTCGCACTGGAAAAGCATTTTTTTGGTTTGGATCCTTTCGTCTTTCACCTGAACAACCTCTTGCTGCACTTGCTTGGTGTTTTCCTGGTTTTTCAACTGATGCGACAGCTCGGACTGAGCCCCCTGGCTGCGGCCTTCGGAGCCCTCTTGTTTGGGCTCCATCCCATGCGCGTCGAATCGGTGGCCTGGGTGACCGAGCGCAAGGATGTTCTTTTTGGGGTATTTTATTTTGGGGCCCTACTTACCTATCTCCGCTCCTTGCGCCAAGCTTCCCGCCGGGCCTACTGGCAGGGCTGGACCCTGCTGCTATTTGTCTTTGCCCTATTCTCCAAAATTCAGGCGGTAGCCCTACCGCTGTCCCTGCTGGTGCTGGACTACTGGGAAAAATGTCCCCTCGACTGGCGATTGCTTTGGGAAAAGCTCCCCTATTTTGTGGGCTCCCTCTTGGTGGGGCTATTGGGCATTTACCTCCTTTCCCAAGCCGACACCCTGGCCGACAATACCCAGTACGGCCTAGGAGAGCGCTTGTTGGTGGGAGCTTATTCCTACCTGATCTACCTGCTGAAGTTTGTTTACCCCTACGAAATGTCGCCGCTTTATCCCTATCCCGCCAGCTTGGACTGGCCGTTTTACGCAGCACCACTCGGGGTACTGGCCCTGCTTTACGGTTTTTACCTGGCCTACCAACGCTCCTCGCGCGCTACGGTCTTCGCCTTGGCCTTTTTTACCAGCAACGTCTTCTTCGTCCTCCAAATCCTGGCCGCCGGACAAGGCTACAAAGCGGATCGATTTACTTACGTCCCCTATTTTGGTCTCTTCTTTGGCCTGGCTTACGCCTTCGACTATGCCCAGACCCGCTGGAAGGACTACCAAATTGTGTTGCGGGGGGGAATGATCCTCTACCTCCTCGGCCTGGGCCTGTTGACCTGGCAGCAGTGCGGCGTGTGGAAAAACGGGGAGACGCTCTGGACCCACGTGCTGCGCTATTACCAAAATACGGCTTTGCCGTTTGGCAATCTGGGCCATTATTATCGGGGGGAAAAGGAATACGATTTGGCGCTCCAAAATTACGATCGGGCCGTGGCCCTCAATACACGAGAGGGGAAGACCTTTAGCAGTCGTGGCAAGACCTACTTCGATATGGGGCGCTCCGCGGCCGCTATCGAAGACTACACCCGGGCCATCGCCTTGGACGCCAGCGAAGCTGAGTTTTTTATCAATCGCGGAGCCGCCTACGGTAGCCTGGGGCAGTTCAATCCGGCCCTGGCCGATTTCAACGAAGGCCTGCGCCTCGATCCGGATTTTAAAAACGCTTATCTCAACCGTTTCCTCTTGTACACCCAAACCAATCAACCCCAAAAGGCCCTCGCCGATATCGAAAGTTACCTCCGACTCGACCCCACGCTGGCCGATATGTGGTACGAAAAGGCCATGGCCCTGCGTCGACTCAACCGCGCTGAGGCGGCGCTGGCTCCCTTTAACCGCGCCATCCAAATCGACCCCAACCGCGGATTGTACTGGCACGAGCTGGCCAAGGCCCAATTTGCCCTGGGACAGCGGGCGGCGGCCCGGCAATCGGCGCAACGGGCCCAGCAGTTGGGGGTGCGGGTGGAAAGGGAGTTGTTGTGACTTTAATTTGGACAATCACGCTCCTGGTCTGTAGTTGGGTTGCAGAGGAGAGTCACCTGCCGACTATTTTAGGCGCTGTCTTACCAATACGATTGGCACCATTCGAAGCGAGCGATCAAAAGCACCAATCCAATTGAAGCCGTACCGGGGGGCCTGCGCCGGTTAGTGGCGGGGCACAGTGAACGGTCAAATAAAAGTGGGGGGCAGGTGTAGAATTTGGGGCTTGGGTGGGACCCACCCTTAAGGCGTCGACGCAACGATGCCCCTTTGCGGTCACCGTACCGAGGCACAGCTCCGCTACCCAGACCCAGGTTCCTGATCCTGGTCGTGGAAAAAACAATGGCCCGCTCCAGTACCTAGAATCAGGAAAAGGCCTTACATGGACGCTTTTGTACCGTAAATTCCATAAGTATTATGGAAAATAATATTCTTAAAGGTGTTTAAGTAGTTGATAATGAATGCCTTGTATGAGAGATTTTTTTAGTTTTTACGCATTATTTTTTCTGACATGTATCTGCTGTTTTCGTTTGCTCTCCCGTTTTAGAGGTCCCCCACTCCCGTTTTGCTTTTCCGCCTCCGGCCAGGCTCGCCCCACGATTTAGCCAGGGGCATTTCTCCCGCTCTCCCGCCTTTTCTCAAATTCCTGCCCAAATGCTCAATTTTCCCCCAAAACAACCATAAATTTGTGCTTCCGTGCTGCGTGCCGGGTTTTTGGTCAACATTAGCACTATGATCGATCGCTTAATCATTAAGAATTACGCCATTATCGAGGAGCAAGAAATTGTTTTCTCCGATGGCCTCACCATCATCACCGGCGAAACTGGCGCGGGAAAATCCATCCTACTCGGTGCCCTGGGCCTCATCATGGGGCGTCGTACGGATACCAAGATGCTTTACGAAGGCGACCGAAAGTGTATCGTCGAGGGCCACTTCCACATTGGCAAATACCGGCTGCGTCCCTTTTTCGAGGAGTACGACATCGACTACGACGAGGAGCTGGTCGTGCGGCGGGAAATTACCCCCTCCGGAAAATCGCGGGCCTTCGTCAACGATACCCCGGTCCGGCTCAATATTCTCCAACAACTCAGCGGCTCGCTCATCGACCTGCACCAGCAGTTCGATACCCTTGATATCCACAACGTTTCTTTTCAACTGCGGATGATCGACGCCCTGGCCAACAACCAATGGCGACTCCAATAATACCATACGGGCTTTCGGGATTACCAGGCCAATCGCCGCAGGCTAGAAGCGCTCCGGGCGCAAAACGATCGCGCCGCCCGGGAGATGGACTTTCTCCAGTTTCAACTGCAAGAGTTCAACGAGGCCGAATTGATTCCCGGTGAGCAGACCGAGCTGGAGGAGCGCCTGCGCCGACTGACCAATGCCGAGGACGTCAAACGCATCATGGGGGGGACCTTTGACCAACTCAGTGATTCGGAGCACGCGATCATCGGACAATTGGAGGCCCTGGGGCTGTCCATCAACAGCATCGCGGCTTTTCATCCCGACCTGGGAGCGCTCACCGAACGCTACCAAGGGCTGCTGATTGAGCTGCGGGACATCGCCCAAGAGTTCGAAAAAATTGCGGAGGAAACCGAATACGACGGCGAGCGCATCGTGGAGGTCCAACAACGCCTGGATTTGATCTACAAGCTGCAAACCAAGCACAACGTGAATACCCTTCGCGAACTGATCGAGGTGCAGGAAAGTTTGCAGGGGCAGTTGGATGCCTACGGCGACCTATCGTCCGAGATGGAGCAATTGGAGCAAACGATCGGCCAGCAGGAGGTCGACCTGCGCGCCACCGCGGAGGTGTTGTCCAAACGGCGCCAGGGCGTGATCGGTGGTTTTGAAAATAAAGTGCACCGCATGCTGCGCCAGCTGTCGATGGAACACGCCCGTTTGCGGGTGGCCCTCAGCCCCACGGAAGCCCTCAACGCCACGGGGTTGGATGAAGTCAATTTCCTCTTCGCCCCCAACAAAGGCAGCGATTTCCTACCCATTCGCCGGGTCGCGTCGGGAGGAGAATTGTCGCGACTCACCCTGTGTACCAAATCCCTCGTGGCCGACGCCATTCCCCTGCCCACGCTGATCTTCGATGAGATCGATACCGGCATTTCGGGCGATGTGGCCCTCAAAATGGGCAAAATCCTCAAGGACCTGGCCAAGCGGCACCAGGTGGTTTCGATTACCCATACCCCCCAAATCGCCGTCCAGGCCAATGCCCACTATTTTGTGTACAAAAAAGTGAAATCCAACCGTACCGTTACCAACGTCAAACTGCTTTCCGATGCCGAGCGGGTCGAAGAGGTCGCCATTATGCTGAGCGGCAGTCCGCCCTCCACCTCGGCCATCGAAAATGCCAAGGAATTGCTGGCCAGTTGAGCCGCATTTGAAACATTAAAACAAAACCTATGTCCAACAACTTACTATCGGGAAAGAAGGGCGTGATCTTCGGAGCCCTCGACGAACAATCCATCGCCTGGAAAGTAGCGGAGCGCTGCGTGGAAGAAGGCGCGACCATCACCCTGACCAATGCACCCGTAGCCCTTCGGATGGGAAAAATCAAGGACCTGGGAGAAAAACTGGGTGCCGAAGTGATTGCGGCGGATGCGACGAGTACGGAGGATTTGGAAAAACTCTTCACCCAGTCGCAGGAGGTGTTGGGGGGAAAATTTGACTTCGTCCTGCACTCGATCGGCATGTCACTCAACGTTCGCAAAAAGCGCGAATACACCGATATCAAGTACGATTGGATGCTCAAGACCTTTGACATCTCGGCGGTCTCCTTCCACAAGATGATGCAAACCCTGTGGAAAATGGACGCGATGAACGATTGGGGCTCCATCCTGGCCCTCACCTACATCGCCGCCCAGCGCACCTTCCCCGATTACAGCGAAATGGCCGAGTCCAAGGCCCTACTCGAATCCTTCGCCCGCAGCTTTGGCTACCACTTCGGCGTTCGCAACCAGGTGCGGGTCAATACGATCTCCCAGTCGCCGACCATGACCACGGCGGGTAGCGGCGTCAAGGGCTTCGACGAGTTCTTTGGCTACGCCGACAAGATGTCGCCCCTGGGCAATGCCTCGGCCGGGGCCTGTGCCGATTACTGCCTGACCCTCTTCTCCGACCTCACCCGATCGGTGACCATGCAAAACCTCTACCACGACGGTGGTTTCTCCAATATGGGGATGAATCCTTCGGTATTGAACGCTTAGCGGTAGGTTTTGATGCGGAGGGCACGATTTTGGTTTCTCGTGCGTTAGTACTAACCGATATTTGGCCATAAAACCACTACCGGTATGCAATCGATTAAACATCTTAGCCTGATCCTCTGCTGCTTGTTCTGCATCACCTCCTGCTTCGAAGTGACCGAAGAGGTTAGCCTCCGTGCCGATGGTTCGGGGAGCGTGACCCTGACGATCAACATGTCCGAAAGCCAGCAGAACCTCAAAAACTACCTGAAAGTAGGGGAGGTGGACGGACGAAAAATCCCTTCCCAGGCCGAGATCGAGGCCAAATTTGTTGAGGTACAGACGCGATTGCGCGCCATGGCCGGTCTGTCAAAAGTGGTGCTGAAGCGGGATTTCGATCGTTTTATCTTTATCATCAGCGCGGACTTTAGCAACGTCAAAGTCCTCAATCGAGCCATCGTGGAAGTGACCAAGCTGCTCAACGAGGCGCCCTATTCCAATTTTCAGCCCCCGAATTTTACCTACACCGACGGCAAACTCAGCCGCCGGGTGGCCTACCCCCACCAACCCGAGCTGTACCGCCAGGCCAGCCTTTCCGAACGCTACCTGATGGACACCGCCCGGATGATCAGCATCTTTCGCCTGCCCCGGCCCATCAAACGGGTGAGCAACGACAAGGCGCGCGTGTCGCCCAGCAAAACCTCGATCCTCTTACAAGCCAGCCTGGCCGAATTGGTCAAAGGCGAGGTTGTACTCGATAATGCCATCAGCTTTTGAAGCCCTGGCCCTCATTCACCATTTTAATCCAAAGTTATGATCCGAAAATCGACTCTAAAGCTCCTGACGGCCCTCGTGCTACTATCGACGTGTGGCCTGACGGCCCAGGACCTGCTCCAGTACATTCCCTCCGAGGCAGCCGTGGTCCTCAGCATCGACCCCAGCACCGTCAAAACCAAGGTGGACGTGGCGGCCCTCAAGCAGTTGGAAGTGACCCAAATGATGGCCCGCGAATGGGCCCGCGACTTTTACCCCGAAAATGAAGAAGCCTTTGTCGCCGCCTTCAACGATCCCCAGCGCTACGGCATGGACCTCGATCGGGCGAGCTACTTTTTTTACTTCAACAAAGGCTCGGACGCCTACTATGGCTACCTCTTTGCCCTCTCCGATGCCGATGCCTTTTCCAAGTTTTACAAGTCTACCCTCTTCAATGCGGAGAAAGGACTCCGCCTCATCGAAGATGGCGACGTCATCATGGCCACTACCGGCTCGGCCGGGATTGCATGGAACGAAGAAATGGCGATGATCACCTCGGTACAGTTGGAACGCGATTACGACTGGGACTGGGAAGAGGATTATGGCGAATACGAAGAAGAGGAATACATCGAAGAGGAGTACGGGGAGGAAGAAATTGTGGAAGAGGAGTTTGAGGACGTCATGCTAGAGGAACCGGTCCCCGAAGTGGAGATAGAAATTGCGGAGGTAGAAGAGGTGGAGGAAGAGCTGGTGGAGGAAACGGAATTGGTACCCGTGGAGGAGGACCGAATTGATGGTTTTGACGACGTTTCCGACCGTGGCGATTCGACGATCGTGGTCGAGGAGGAAATGGAAGTGGAAGAAGAATGGGACTGGGAGGAAGACGACTACGGCGAGAGCGACGAGGAATACGCCGCCCGCACCAAGGCGGCCGTCGAGCAGTTTACCCAAGGGCTCTTTTCGATTCCGACGGACTCGACCATCCTCAGCAATCAGAAGTTTGTCAACCATCCTCGCGAGGGCAACGACATGCACCTGTGGATGGATTACGCCTGGTTGGGCAATATGCAGGGCATGGAATCCCTGCTCGATCCCAGCACCCGCGGTTTTCTCAAGGCCTACCAAAAGATGCTCACCGATGCTTCGCTCTGGATCGACCTCAATTTTAATCCCGGTTCGATCGACTTTGACTACCACGTCCAGTTGGATGAGGCCTGGATGCGCTACGTACGCAGTACACACGATTCCAAGCTCAACCGTAAATTCCACAAATACATCAAGGGAGAAAACCTGCTCGGCTACCTGTCCATCAACGTCAATATGGAAAATACGCTGCGCGGTGCCAAGGACCTGATGCTGCCCCTTATGGAAGCCGCCCCGGAGGTGGGTCCTATGGCGGGCGAGCTGATCGACATCGTGGATATTGTTGTGGACGAGCAAGCGATTTACGAATTCTTCAAGGGCGACATGTGTATGGCGGTAACGGGCCTGCGCGAATTTGAGCGCATGGTGACGACCTACGATTACGACGAGGAGTTTAACCTGATCGAAAAGGAGGAATTGCGCAAACAAACGCTCCCGGAATTTGTCATGATGATGGGCTACGGACGGGAAGACGATTTGAAAAAGTTTTTCCGCCTGGGCGAAAAAGCGGGGGGCTTGCGTCGGGTCGACAACTATTACCAGGTGACGACCGATATGATGGGGATGAACCTCTACCTGGCCTACCACAAGGGCATCTTGTTTTTTACCAACGATGACATCCTGATCAAAAATAACCTGAGTTCCGGGTGGCCTGCCAAGGAGCGCATTGCCAAGAAGCACCGCCAACTGATGGAGGACAACGTCCAGGTCGTCTTTTGGGACATTCCCAAATCTCTCAACTCGGCTTCGGCGCTGGGGATGCCCTTTGGCGATACGGGAGAGGAAGTGGTCAACGTGGGCAAACAAAGCCTCGAAAGCATGCTCGCGATTACGCCCAAAGCCACCGGAAATTCCTATTTTAGCAAAATGAGTTTTCGCTTCGCGAACCAGCAAATGAATAGCCTGGACCAGCTGTTCCAGTTTATGGAAGAGATTTTTAAAATGGAGAGCCAGGGCGACCGTTCGTAAAGCAAATTTGCATCACCAAAACCAGCGCAAATGCTAAAGATCGGCGTATTGGGAGCCGGGCACCTGGGGAAAATTCACCTCAAGTGCCTGCAAATGAGCGAGGCCTACGAAGTGGTAGGTTTTTATGACCCAGATGAGGCCCAGGCCCGCGCGGCCTCCGAACAATTTGGCCTCCGGGCCTGGGACAGCGCCACCGCCTTGATCGAGGCCGTGGATGTGGTCGATATTGTCACCCCTACCGTGACGCATTTTAAATTGGCGCAATTGGCCATCGACAAGGGCAAGCACCTGTTTATCGAAAAACCCATTACCCATACCCCCGAAGAGGCCCGCGATTTGCTACACGCCAGTCGGGCCAAGGGCGTCCGCGTCCAGGTGGGGCACGTCGAACGTTTCAACCCCGCCTTTTTGGCCCTCGACCAGGTGCCGCTGCGGCCCATGTTTATCGAAGCCCACCGCCTGGCCACCTTCAACCCCCGCGGTACCGACGTCTCGGTCATCCTGGACCTGATGATCCACGACCTGGACATCGTCCTGAGTTTGGTGCCCTCGCCGGTCCGCCACATCAGCGCCAGCGGGGTGGCCGTACTGAGCGATACCCCGGACATCAGCAACGCCCGGATCGAATTCGAAAACGGCTGCGTGGCCAACCTGACGGCCAGCCGCATGTCGCTCAAGCAGATGCGCAAGGTGCGCCTCTTCCAACGCGACGCCTACATCAGCCTCGACTTTTTGGAGAAAAATGCCCAAATCGTACGGATGTACGACAAGGCCAGCAATCCGCCCCAGGCCGAGCAGATGATGGAACTGCCCACCCCCCAGGGGGACAAACTGATCCACATCGAGATGCCCACCATCGAACCCACCAATGCCATCAAGATGGAATTGGAAAGCCTGGCCACCAGCATCCGCGAGCAGCGGCCGCCCAAGGTGGGCATCGAGGATGGCTACCGGGCGCTGGAAGTCGCCTACCGCATTTTGGAAGAAATTGAAAACCGGAGCCGGACCTATGCAACCCAAGCTTAGGTACGCCGCTCTTTTGATCGGAATCTGCACTTGGCTGATCAGCGGGACGAACCTCTCTGCCCAATCTTCGTCACCGCCCTGGCAATGGACCACCGAAATGGGGAGTAGCCTGTCTTTTACGGGCCTCAACATTCACCTTTCCGGGGTACTGCGCCGGGGAAAACACGCCCTGGTCCTGGGCCCCAAATGGGTACTGTCCGATAGTTTTTTGATTCAAAATGGCCCCTGGGGCTGGGAGCTGGCTTACCGCTGGTACCTCCTGGAGTCCCAACGCCTGCGTTCTTTCGCTCGGGCGGGTTATCAGGGCGCCTTTCTGGGGCGTACCGTCACTCGCCGCCAAATCCGAGTCCACGAAGTCCACGCGGGCTACGGCTTGGAGTTCCAACTGGGCCCGCGCCTGGCACTGGGCAATACGCTGGGGCTGGGCTGGGCCATCGAGCGCAGTCGCGACCGGGGGCGGGAAGAAGTCTTTGGGCTGGATGGGTTTAGCGTACTGGGAAAAGTGTATTTGGGGTGGCGCTGGTAGCCGCCCGGGCAAAAGCAATGGCTATGTTGAGACCATGTATTTTCCTTCTCCTGTTTTGGTGTAGCGGCTGCTTCTTTGGCGAGGTGGAGCGGGGAAGCACCCTAACCGGTGCCGATCCTTGGGTGATGGGACACGGCGGTAGCGGCTTTGCGACCATCGACAACCACTGGCCGGACAATTCGGAGTTGAGTATTGAGCGGGCCATCGACGTATTGGGGGCGGATGGGGTAGAGGTGGATGTACAGCTGACGGCGGATAGTGTTTTGGTGCTTTACCACGACGTACGCCTGGAATCGCAGACGGATTGTCGGGCTTGTTTGTACGAACATCTATGGGCGGATTTGCGCGATTGTCGCTACCGGGGAAACTTTGCGGTCAACGTCGCGCAGTCGGAGGGGATTTGGACCCTGGAGGCGCTGGTGGCTAATTTTGCGAGTCGGGCCGTGCCGCCGCGGATTTTTATCGACATGACTTTGCCGGCGGCTTGTAGCGTGGATGTGGATACTGGCGAATTTTTTAGCATTTTTGCGCGGCGTTTGGTGCAGCGGATTCGGGATTACGATGCGGCGGACTGGATTTGGATCCAGTTGGGGCGTTTGGATCGCTTGGAGTGGTTACAGGCTTTGGCGCCGGAGCTGCAACTGGCCTGGCTGGGGCCGCTCAGTGCGGATCGTTTGGCCGTGGCGGCGACAAAAGGCTTGTGGGGCGTGGCCGAGGCCAATGACCGGGTGGAGAAAATGGAGGTGGAGGAAGCACATCGGCTGGGATTGGGCGTTATAGTATACGAAGTAAAAATCCGGGAGGGGATGCTGCGGGCGGTGGCCAAGGGCGCCGACGCGATCGAAACGGAAAACATTCCACTGCTCCATTCCATCCTGGACTAAAAGATAAGCATCATGAAGGTACTTGACTACTGCTGGGGAATATTGCTGCTGGGCCTGCTGCTCGGCACGTCCGCTTGTGACATCATCAATTCGGAGGAACCCATTCCCGCGTTTATCCACATCGTAGACTTTGCCCTGAATACGACCGTGGGTGAGGGCACCGATTCGCGTAAAATTACCGAGGTTTTCGTTTTTGTGGGGGGGGATTTGCTCGGCGCCTACAGCCTTCCGGCTGACTTTCCCGTACTCAAAACGGGGCAGCAGCAGATTCAGTTGTTTCCCGGGGTACAGGACAATGGCATCGCCGCCACCCCGGAGATTTATCCTTTTTACACCACCTATACGACCGACGTGGAATTGGTGGCCCTGGAAACCGATACGATTCGGCCGGTGGTGGAGTACATCGACGGCATCAAATTCGCCATCCAGGAGACCTTCGAGAACAACCTCCAGGTCTTTCGGGAGGACTTGGACAATGACCCCCAGACCCAACTCATCTTTACGCGCGATCCCGACGAGGTTTTTGAGGGGCAGCAATCCGCCAAGGTGGTGGTGAGCGAGGAAAATCCCCTTTTCCAGGTGGGGTCCATCCGTTTTGACGCCCTCCCCGAGATCAACCGCAGAGACTACAGCGAGTTCAATTTTCGCACCGAGGCCCCCGTCGAGGTAGGCATTTTGTACACCGACGATTTTGCGCGTACCCAGGCCGACTACCGCAACGTACTCGCGGTCAGTACGGAATGGAAAAAGATTTACCTCAACGTCACCGAGCAGTTTACCGTGCTGGGTGGCCTGCCCGACATTCGCGATTTCCAGATCGGGATTCGGGCGGCCATGGCGGTAGAAAATGGGGCTTTCCAGAGTGGCTCCCGCGAGATTTTGATCGACAACATCAAACTGATTCATTTTTGATCGCGATTTAGTGGGCCTTTTTCTTCTCAATTAGTTACCGATATTCTTAGCTTTGGAGCAGTTA
>CALCCH010000776.1 GCA_937899855.1 uncultured Saprospirales bacterium
GAAATAATTTTGACACATCCCCCCGTTGCTAGTCGTGGTGACGAACAGTTGGTTTTCCTGTCCCGAGAAGTAGCGGTACATCACCGGGTGGAGTTCGTAGTTGGCATCGGTGTGGTAGCGTTTTTTCTCCTCGCCATTGACGTACAGGACAAAGTTGGATCCCTCCCGGGCCATGCGGATGGTCATCCCGGTATAAATCTCATCGGGATCAAGGTATATCAAGCTGAGGTGCATGCTGCCGTTTTGTACCAATCCGGCTTGGGGATTGCGGGCGTAGAAATAAACGCGGCGCGAGCTGGGGAAGAAGTACATCCGGGCGATGGCGTAGGAATAAGAAACATTCTTGGCCACGTGCCAGCGCATTTGGTACGTGCGGTTGCTGCCATCGTATTGCAATTGGAAACCACCGTCTTCTCCCTTGCGGATTACCTTTTTACCGACGCGCCAACTGCCACTGCTGTACCAGGATGTACCTTGTACGTAAGGCTCTCGATGGAAACTCATTTTCCCTTCCAAACCCGAGTTGGAAATATCCCAGAAGTAGGGATACAGGGGGCCAATAATGATCGAACCCGACTGATAGGTGTGAATCACCGTACCGTTGCGCGAAAGGGTAAAAATATCGTTGCAGTATTTGACCTCCAGGACATCGCCGATATTAAGTGGCTCCGATACGGAGGCGACGATGCCATAATCGGCGTGGATACTAAAGCTGGTGCTAAAGCGTCGGAATCCATAGCGCAGCCCCGAGAGGTTGTTCAGGGTGTTGTTGTTGCTGTAGAAACCAAAGGCAAAATCACTCGTCCCGGTATACACAAAAGCTAGTTTGGCGCAGCCCCCCGCGTAGGTCTGGCCACTCTCCTTGGCGACAAACTGAGTCCCATCCGTCAGGGCCCAGGCGGGATAAATTTTTTCCATCTGCCCCAGTGCCGACTGACTCAGCGGAAGCAAGCATACCAAGCAAATGATGATCCGATTGATGATTGAAAATGGGTACATAAGATTGCGTTTAAACCAAGGCTTGCCCCGGGCAAGCCTCTCCTAATTGATGGGGTTTACGATTATTCCGGCGAATACTGACGAACCTCGGACCGCCGACCGGATTGGTCTTCCAGTACGACCTCGACAAACAGCGGCGGCAGGCCCTTTACCGAGCCCAGCCCCAGCACCACCGTCCGCCCATCGCGCGTAAAGCGGTAGGGTTCCGGCAGCCCCGTGTCCTGATCAAATACAAAGCTGTGCCGCAGGTAATCCCCCGTACCGGGCTGCTGCCCCACCACGACGTGAATCTTGGCCAGGTCGGTCGTCGAGAATAAGTGCAAGAGCAGACTCAGTTGAAACTCCGCTTGCTCCAGTTGCTCGGCCAACTGCTGTTCTTCCAAAGCGGCCACCTCTACTCCGAGGGCCGCCGCTTCGGCTTCCGGGGGTTCCATCTCCGGAGGATCCGCTACTTCGTACAGCAGTACCACCTGTTTGACCGGCAGTGGGTGGGGGGCAATAAGGGTCTGGGAACTTGGCGCAGCGGACTCCGGCTGTCCGCCGTTTTTTGCTACTTCCTGAGCGGATAGCGTCGGACCGGAGCACAATAGCCAACAGCAGCTCAGTATGGAAAAGAAATAAATTTTCATGCGTTCTTGGTTTTAACAAAATGAAGTGTTTGTACGGCACCCCCTAATTGATCGGGCGTTTAAAATGAAAATCGTGTTCGGAGACCAGCTGCTTACCGGTGGGATTATCCGCCGTTTCGCGAATCACTTTGGTGAGTCGGCCAGAGTCGTCGTACTCGTACTTGGTATAAAAATGCTCTTGATCCAGGATGTGGGTGACCTGGTCCGTGTGCTGGTCGTACACGAAGCACTCCACCTCCGCATCGAGAGGAGCAAAACGGAAATCGTCAAAATATACATCGCCCGAATTACTGGCAACCCAGGTACCAATCCCAATCTTGGTCACATTCGACAGGATGGAACGGGTCAGGTCCACGGGCAGTCGCAGTTGGTACCACTCTCCCGCCTTGACGACCCCGGGATCGCTCAGCCGCACCCCTTCCCAGTGTAAGATCGTCCCCGCGTCGTTTTCGTAGCTACAGTACAGGTAGTCAAAATCGGTTCGGGTATTGCTTTCGTGGATCCAAACCCGGGCCTCGTATTTTTTACGGTCAATCTCCGTTACCGGTGGCAGGTCAAAAATAATGTAAGGTGCCACTTTCGCCTTGTAGTTGAAACCGTAGCGGTTGGAACCATTCAGACGGACGCTGTAAGTGCCGGTATGGGCCTGGGTGGTCACCACGTTGCTGGCACTGGGTGCCCGGACTTCTCCCCCGAACCAGGTCCCATCGGGGTCAAAATCCTCGGCACTGGAAAAAGCCATCTCCAGGTACTTGGCATTCCGTGCGGTGATGAGGGCCAGGCTTTGGTCGTACCCCATCTTGGTGGAGCTAATGTAATTGCCCGGTTCGATTTCTTCCAAGGAGCGCGAGTAGCGATCGTAGCGGGTGACCTGCAGCGTATTGGTCCAGTGGTTGGGGGGGAGGCTGTGGTTGAAAGGCGTATATTGACTGGCGTCAAAGGTCCCGTCGGGATCAACCGGTCCTTCCCAGTTATAGGTGGTGTACGGACGCCAGATGTTTTCACTATTGGCCGGGTTGACTTCTACGTAGGTATTGCCGGAGCGTTCGCGGTAAAGGAAGGCATTCTCGGACCAGGTCTGTGCCGTAGCGCTGAGAAGGTTGGAATTGTTTACGCTGTGGCGGTATACGTACTGGCCCGCTTCCTGCGTCAGCATGTGCTTGTTGTTGGGATCGTCCACCTTGGATCCCATCTCGGGATAAGCCTGGTAAGCCAGGTCCACCTGGGTAATCTTCTTTTGGTTGTCAAAGCTCACCTCTTCAATACGGCGTACTTTGCCCGTAAAGAAATCAAAGGTGCTGTACTCGGTACTCGACTCCAAGCCGTGCTCAATGTTTCGCACCTCCTTGAGGGCCGACACGTAGGTATTGCGCTGGGTGATTAGTACTTTCCAAGCCTCTTCCGCCATGGCCAGGTGACCATTAAAATTGATGTAGCCGTCCAGGTGGCAAGAAGGCGTCCCGAAGTAGCGCTTGCGCGAACGGATGGAGTGTACGTTCTCACGAGTCGTGCCTTGGTCGACGGCGGAACTCGTGTAGTA
Source organism: uncultured Saprospirales bacterium (assembly GCA_937899855.1). GTDB lineage: Bacteria > Bacteroidota > Bacteroidia > Chitinophagales > Saprospiraceae > CALLVY01. Next base: position 3,169 of record CALCCH010000776.1, read on the forward strand.
TTCAAATATTTTTTTGCGGTAGCAATGCCCCAACTCGTTCAAGTGTTCAATCGCTAAGGGACGACCGATCTGCCCCGTCTTATCGTGAATACGGGTGGTGTGGATGCGGGCAAAGCCACCGTAGGACGACTGCTCGTGAACGATGTCCAGGTGAGTGGGCTGGTCGTAGGTTTCGAAGGTATAGCGTTGTTGGTCAAAAAAATCGCCTCCCCCACTCTTCGTCGTCACGTCCACCTGACTGTAATTGACCTGTGCTCCTAGCGAGCTAAACGTGTTGGTCGTCGGATTGTCCGAAAACATCAAGTAGCCCTTGTACAGGTTCATCTCGCTGGGCTCGTAGGCAACGGCCCCCGAGGAATAAGCCCCATCGGGGGAGTGGTAGCGATAGCTTTGCTGCCGTTCGATCTCACCGCTGCTGTTGACGTATTGAATGCCGCCCACCCGGACGCCTCCGCCGTGTACTTCATTGACGGCGGGACTGTTGGCACAGATCGTCTCGTGGGGGGACCGCGAAGACATTAGAGACAGCGCACTGATGTACAAAGGATGCGGGATCGAAGTCCAGATACTACTGCTAAACGTAACGCGCCAACTGCCCCCGATAAAAACAATGCTCTGTACCTCAAACCACTCGTTACATATTTCCTCCCCATTACTTGGATTGCGGAAAATAAGACTCAGATTGGTATCGTTGGCTTGGATCGTCTGCAATTCCTGACGAAGGTGGTTGCCCTGGGCGGTATTGGGGATATTTATTTGGAACGAAGCTGAATTGGAGGTGAAAAAGCCCCGGGTTTTTCGAAATAGCAAGTAATCCTCGGAGTAGGGGAAATTGTAATCCTCACTCCCCACTCGATAATACGTATCCGCCTCGTAGTCCTCCTCCACCTTGGAACCAATGGGCATTTCGATGGTGCGAAATCTCCAGGCGGTGTCATCGTGATTGCCACAGGAGACCCGGCGATTGGCGGGATACTGGTATCCCGACGGACCAATCAGTTGAACATCGCCCTTGTAAAAGCCCCAACGGTCAAAGGCGTGTTTGTTGAAATCGGGATTGGCCGCCGCGTTGTCTTTATCGTAGCCAAAAACGTAGCGGGGCAGGACCAGGCTCCCCCCTACCCCTTTTTTGGAAATACTGGTGAGGGTCAACTTACCACTGCCCGAAGCCGTCGAATTGGTGGTTTGTTGGCACAGGTCGTAGCTGTAATAAAAGTCCAGGACCTTGAGGGCTTTGCTCTGGACGGTCGCGTTGAATTCGGAAGTCAGGTAGGGGTCGTGATCGCTATCCGGTACTTGCGCCCAGTCGATCCCGCGATCCACCAGGTGGCCGGAACTGATCAGGCTCTGGACATCTTCGTTGCGGAGGATCACGACTTTATCGGTTTTCAATTGGGTCATCGTGTGGCTAGACTGGCTGATGTTGGCGTTGAGTCCATCCTTGGTGGCGCCCCGTCCGTCAGCGCGGGCACTGTGGTAGAAGATGGCGGTGTGGGTGCGCGTCTGGATACTATTGAGGTAGAAGAGTTGCTTCTTGCCAAAGGTGGCCGTCTTACTGGAAAAGGAGGGTTCGAATTCGTAGCCCTCGTAAGGGGCGCGGTAGGGATAGGGTTTGTTCTGGGTGTGATTGCCGTAGGCAAAGCGGACGTAGCGGCCGTAGTCGCCGGGGTCGGTAAGGCCATCGTCATTGCGGTCGACGTAGTCGTTGCCCAGGATGGCGGTTTGGAGCCAGGTGTAGGGGAAGGGAGAAGATTTCCGCAGGCGGGAGTAGGCGTTGGCTGGCGTATTTTGTTCCACCGCCACCCCACTCTGCCAACGCTCCGTTTCGAAAGCCACCGACTCTTCGTAGGTGATAAAAACGGGCAGCCCAAAATGGTGTTCGCTTCCGTCCTCGCCAGTTACTTTAAAGGCGTGTACCTTGGAATTGTCCAGGTTAGCCCCTCCCACGTAATTGCTGGGACGGTTGTAGGTAAAGTTTTTAACCTTCTTGGTCTTACTGACGGTTTGCTGGGTCCCACTGCCCCAAAAACCCATGTCAAATTCGCCAAAGTACTCCACGTGTTTGGCCCCTTTGAGGTAGCGGTCTTTAAAGCCATTGGCGGGATCATCGGTGGGCGCGGCCGTAAAGCTGGAGTTGCTGGCGGCAAAGGTGGGCGTGGAGCTGTTTTGGTAAATCGTGCCACTCGCCATCAAGTGTTTGGAAGCAAATTCCCCATTGTAACGAAAGCGAACACGCTCGCTAGCGTTGCCATCGAATCCGTCGTAGCCATCAAAAACCTGTAGGTTGTAATAACGATCGTTGGGATCAAAAATCCACGCCAGCAACTCCCGCCCCATCAGCGATCAAATTTGAAATATAATGGGGCGGAGAGTACCCCCGACCTGAGCCGAGTTTACCTGGTAGTTGTCGTAGGCAAAGTGAACCCCACCGCTATTTTCCTGCTCCCGGACATTGTTCCGATCCTCGATCAGGTCCATGGTGTTGGTGTAAAGCGAGGAGGGCGACTGGCCACCGTGTCGATTCAGGGCGTATCCCAGCGAGCCGTAGGGCCGGAGCGGGCGGCTCAAATCCAACCACTGCCGCACCGTGGTTTTTCCAAAGTTGATGATACCCAAGTCCAGTCCCTTACTGGTAATTTCAATATTCCAATCGCCGGCCTTTCCCACGCGGGTGGTTTTGAGCCCATCGCGCAAGCTAAAGGAAACCGAAGAATAGCCCGGCGCAATGCCCTGTCGGCCACTCCGTTCCCAACCCAGCAGGTCATTACCGTGATCCACTATCCCGCCGCCGTAGGAGGGTTGTAGGCCCGAACCCACCCGTAAGGAGCGACCACCGGGCTGCGAGGTATAGTCGAGCACGTTGACGCCCATGACGTTGAGCGCATTGCTGCCGTAGTTGCCCAACTGGGAATTGTGCGTCTCGGAAAAGGTCAGGCTAAAGGGCGTTTTGGGGATCGTAAAACCAAATGTATAGGTAGTGTTGGTCGTCCCCGAATCGTACTTGTCTTCAAAGATGCTGTAGACGTTGGTGTAATGGTCTTCGCCGTCGTAATCATCGGGAAAACCGTTGACTGATCGGGAGATGGAGCCGGGATTAAAGCCCCAACCCAGTCCGTAGTTAGAGGCTTCCTGGTGGGTTTTGATACCGGCGTGGTAAAACAGGTTAATGGGGAAACCGCCTTCCGGGCTAGGCACTTCGGCCAGGGGCAGGTTGTATACAAAATCTCCCGTCAGCAGGTTGACCATATCACTGGTGTCAACGGGTTCGAAGGAGGAGGACTGCGGAGCGCTGGGCCCAGCCGTCAAAGCGTAAACGACGACGGGCAAGAAGATGCTCTGCAAGAAGGTGAGTAGACAGCATAGGGCGGCCACTCGGAGGTGTTGCTTTTTCCGATACATGTGCGACGTAATTTTTTTGTACTTTTTGGAATGGCCCGCAGGCCTACCACAATTCCAAGCTTGATGGTACGCAGACGACCAAGCCAAAGAATAATCCTACCGGTAGGGTAACGCAAACGCCACCTTAAGAAAACTTAAGGATGCTTCGTTGAGCGTTAGAGGTATTGTTTGAGATAACTAACTACAGAGAAAAAATGAATCGATGGTAAATCAGCCGTGTACTGGCCTAAAAAATCACTGAGTAATGATTCTATATTTTCAAGGTTCCTACATTGCAAGTATATGACTTTTTTCTTTCATTTCAAACCACTCTTTTTTTTTCTTGTGTTAAATTTTGGAACAAAAAAAATATCCAGCAAGGAAGCATTGCCCGGCAAAATGTATTATATATGTTATATAGCTACCGCCATTGTACAACTATTCTTTACCCGCTCCATTAAATTTTCTTTGCCAGAATTATTCGACCGTGAACTAAGAAGCTTTGTAGTGGATTCCACCCTATAAAGAACAAGCTCCTTTTGCGGGTACTCAAAGTGATTTCCTTCACAAAGTTCGCCACGATCCATCCAATCACTAACCCTTCCTACTGAGCGAGTAGGTAAAAACCATTACCCAAGATGAAAAAAATAACCGTGTTCCTGTGCATGCTCATTACCTTAGCAGCGTGTAAAAAAGAACCCTTGTTACACCCAGAGCAAGCGGCCATTGACGCCACGCCCCCATCGCTAACTTAAGCAGTAATGTCGACCGATCGGCTTACGTCGATGCCCGCCAAATTGTGCTCGGTAAAAGATTGTCCAATGCCTACAGTGTGGACAATATGCAAGGCGCCTTTAATTATTACAACGAGAAAGTTAAAAACTCCCGCCACCTGGGAAGAAGAATTGCCCCCACTCATTACTACATCAAAATCCTACCGACCACCGAATCCGATCTGAAGATCTTGGATGAACTAGAAGCCATCTCAAAATGTTTTTGCCGGCGAGGGAGTGGTCATTTACTTCCC
>CALCCH010000777.1 GCA_937899855.1 uncultured Saprospirales bacterium
GGTGCCGATGGGGGGAGGGCAGGATAAGTATTGAACGGTATAGTCCGAATTGGGATTGCTAATGCGCGAGATTTCAAAAGGAGCATAAAAGCCTTGGTTACCGATGTGAAACACGAGGGAATCCCCGTTGGTCCGCCCGATTTTGCGGATGGGACCGTCGATGTAAGCCGTGCTGCTGCCTCCGCTAATGCCCACCGAATCCTTGAGGATAAATAAATTGTCTGCGTCGGTTTGAATGATTCCGCCGCTAAGTTCGAGATTGCGGTCCAGGTATACGTGGCCGGTGGGCATCATCGGGCTGCCCGAGGTATTGGCAAAAATGAGGTTGGTGAGGTGAAGGGAATCGGTGGTGTTGCCGGAGGGGCGGGTTTCGGGAATGCTCTGGGGTACGCTGCCGTTAAAGGTCAGACTGGCCGTGCGATCCATGATCATTGAGCCGAAGCCTACGGTACGAACGAGGTTGCCACCGAGTAGGAGGGTGGTCATTTCACCAAGCGATAGATTGATCGTATTTTCCCAGTCGGTGTTAAATTCCAGGTCTCCGGCGACTTCCAACTGCGCTCCTGAAACGGCTTGCTCCAAATCAATGGGCAGCCCCACATTGGTGGAGTTCAAACTGAGTTTGCCTCCGATCTTGCAGGACGTTCCCGCCATTTGGGCATAAATCCCCGAAGAGCCACCCGAGTTGGTGAAAAGGGTATTCCCGGAGATCTCCATCCGGTTGTTGTTGATCACTCGCAACTGGGCGTCGCCGGTCAATTGAGCGTCGAGACTGCCATTGACGATAAGGGAAGCATTGCTACCCACCCGAATGGAGGCCCTCTTACCCCCGTGGCAAAGAAATCGCAAATCTCCGGTCACCGTAATCTTAGAAAAGCCGGATAACTGGATCTCGTCTTCCTCCTCCAAAGTACCCGCATCGTGGTATTCGTACAGCATTCCGCCCTCGGCTTTGAGCTGCCCCACGTCTCTGAGGTAAATCGTAAAAATGGAATTGTCAATACTAGAAGATTGGCGTTGAAAATTGGAGAGGCCTTGTACGATCAAAGTACCGTAATTGAAAAAGGCCAGTTTGACATCATTGCCATCGGTCTCGCCAAGCATGTAGAAATCGCCCGTGACGGTCAGGTCGGAAGCGAGGTAAAGACTCAAACTAGCCGAACGGCCGGCGCTGTTGTTCAACTCCAGGCGCTTGACCGTCGTATCGTAATTGAGGTATACGTGATAGCCATCGATGACGACGGTATCTTCCAGTCCCGGATAGCTGCCGCTAGACCAGGTATCCGTCTCCCCCCAGTTACCGTCTTGGGTAGCGTAGATGATATCGGCCTGCACAATAAAAGGGAAAATGGAGCAGAACAGAATGGTGATGAGTGTTGGGATCCCCTTGTGAATCATGAGTTCGCGTATTTCTTTGGTTGATTTCAGGTGGGGGATTGTACGTTATTGGCTGCAACAATTTTGCCAAAAAATAGGTAAAAGCAGAAAGCCATTGGTTTGTGACAGGAAATACCTTAGACATATCGGCTTTTGACGATGTGGAATACTTTTTGCTCCTAATAAATGTCACTTCTATAATCAAAATTACCAAATCGTAACCCAAGCAATACTAACCCACAAATCGCCCTAATGAAAATTCGCTGGCCCCTATACGTACTCTTTAGCCTCCTGGCCGTCGCGGCCAAAGCTGGTGAGCTCGATAGCCTCCTCAAGGTAATCGACCGTTTGGAAGAGCGGGGAAGGGAATCGGAGTTGCTCAATATCTACACCCGTACCGCCTACTTGTATAAGACACTGGATAAGTTTGAAGAGGCCAAGGCATATTATTCCCGCTCCCTGGACATTGCCCGCCGCTACGACCAGTGGATTTCGATCAATGAAAACCTGTTCGGTATCGCCATGTGCGACCAACGACTCAACAATTTCCAGGAGGCCCTCCAGGGCTACAACACCATCCTGGAATTGGAGAAAGTAGCTCCACAACGGCACAACCAAGGGCAAGTCCTGTCCAACATTTCCTCGATTTACCAGTCCCTGGGCGACTACGAAAAAGCCTTCGCCATTCAACTGCAAGCCCTCGAGCTGCACGAACTGGCCGGCGATACCGTCGGGATCGTGACGGCCAATTATACCCTGGGAACGATCTTCTTCTATCAGGACCGCTTCGAACAAGCGCTCGGGGCTTACGAAAAGGCTTACGAACTGAGTCGGCGAACCGCTGAAAAGCGACTCGTCTTTTCTTGTCTGGGGGCCCTGGGAAGCGTCCACGAAAGATTGGGCAACGACGACAAATCCATCTACTACAACCAGCAATCGCTCCATTTGGCAGAGGAGCTCCATTACAAACAGGGCATTTCCTATACCTATGGCAATATGGCGGCCAACTACGTCAACAAAAAGGACTATCCCAAGGCCGAAAAACTGTACCAACAGTCGATCAAGCTGAAGACCGAACTGGGCGACAAGTGGGGCAGTATTGGCAGCTATTTGGGGCTGGGTGGGCTGTACATCACCTGGGACCAACCACGTAAAGCCGTACCGATTCTGCTGACCGCCCTCGAAATGGCCCAACAATTGGAAACCAAACCCCGCCAGGTCAAAGCCTACCAACTCCTGTCCAAGGCCTACGCCGCCACGGGAGATAAGAAAAATGCCTTTGAATACTTGTCCAACTACGTCACCCTTCAGGACTCCGTACTCAATGAAAAGACGGTGGAGGAGATGGGGCAATCCAAGCGCCGCTACGAGATCGAAAAACGGGAACACGAAATTGCCATGCTCAAAACGGAAAACGAACTGCTGGGGAAAAATAAGAAAATCCAGTCGCTCCGGAATTACTTCTTCGTCAGCATCATCATGGTACTCCTGGCCTTTTCCGGCTGGTTTTTCAACCGTCACAAATTGCAGCAACAGGTCAATGGATTGCTGGAGGAAAAGAATGTATTGCTCAATGCGAAAAACGAGGAGATTTTCGTCAAAAATAAACAACTCAAGCAGTCCAACGAAAGCTTGGAGCAGTTTGCCTACGTGGCCTCACACGATCTCAAGGAGCCCCTGCGAATGATCAATTCCTATACCAAGCTCCTCGAACGCCGTTATACTCCCCTCTTCGACGAATCGGCCAAGGAATTCATGTTTTTCATCACGGATGCCGTCAGCCGAATGGAAACCCTACTCAACGATCTGCTCGACTTTTCCCGCGCTGGCAACAGCAATCCCAAAAACGATCGGGTCGACTTTTCCGATGTCCTCATCATCGTACAATCCAATCTCAAGGTACAACTTGCGGAGATGAATGCCACTCTGATCGTCCGCAACGAGAACATGCCCGTCCTCCAGGCCAACCGCAGCCAGCTCGTTCAGCTGGTCCAAAATCTGGTCAGCAATGCCGTCAAATTCCGTGGTGAACGCGATCCCCAAGTGATCGTCGACTGTACGCAACAAGCGGGCAAATTTATTTTTTCTGTGACGGACAATGGTATTGGCATCAGATCCGAGCATTTGCAGAAGGTCTTTGAGATGTTTCATCGCCTACACGACAAGGCCAAATACCAGGGAACGGGAATCGGTCTGGCGGTCTGCCAACGCATCGTCGAACACTACGGTGGGGAGCTCTGGGTGGAATCCGTTTTTGGCGAAGGCAGCACCTTCTTCTTCTCGGTTCCCGTAGAATGCGCCGTCCCCGAATTGATGGAGGTTTCCTAAGCTCCCGCTTCTCTGCCCTCCGGTCGGGGTAAAAAAGAATTGCCCCTTCCCCTTCTTCGGAACAGCAAAAAAAACGTAGTTTTGCGCTCCATCCATTCACTTCGCAAAACGACTTCATGAGTACCCACGCCGAACTTGCTGCCCGCGTCAAAGAGCGCTGCTATCTTACCGGAAGTTTTACCCTCCGCTCCGGTATCGTCTCCAACGAATATTTCGACAAGTACCAATTCGAATCCGACCCGGAGCTGCTCCACCAAATCGCCACCGAATTGTGTAAGCTGATCCCCCCGGAAACGGAAGTGCTGGCGGGGCTGGAGGTAGGTGGGATTCCCGTGGCGACCGTCATGGCCCAAATCTGTCGGCTGCCCGTTTGCTTTGTTCGTAAGGAAGCCAAAAAATACGGTACGGCCAAATTGGCGGAAGGTGTGAGCATCGAGGGTAAAAACGTACTCATCATCGAAGATGTGGTGACCTCCGGTGGGCAAGTCATCTTGTCGACCAAAGACCTGCGCGATCGCGGAGCCCGAGTGGCGCAGGCGCTGTGCGTGATCGACCGCGAGCAGGGGGGGAAGGAAAAACTAGCCGCCGCCGGCATTGCCCTGCAAAGCCTCTTGTTGAAATCCGATATGTCCTAATCTCTCCACAAAGCCTCCACCCGTGCTCCAACTCGCCATTGCCCAGATTGCTCCCGTTTGGCTCGACCGCGCCGCCACCATCGCCAAAATGGCGAATTACTTACGGCGTGCCGGGGAGGCCGGGGCACAGCTCTGCGTCTTTGGGGAAGCCCTGCTGCCGGGTTACCCCTTTTGGGTTGAGCTTACCGATGGTGCGCGCTTCAACGCTCCCGTGCAAAAGGAAATCCACGCACATTACTACCAACAGGCCATCCAGCTCAGCGCCGGGCACCTCGACCCTCTTTGTACCCTGGCCCGTGACCACCGGATGGCCATCATGCTGGGCAGCATCGAACGGGCCGAAGACCGCGGTGGCCACAGCCTTTACTGCTCCTTGATCTACATCGATCCCACCGGCACCATCGCCAACGTACACCGCAAATTGGTACCGACTTACGAGGAGCGTCTTACCTGGGCACCGGGAGATGGACACGGGCTGCGCACTTTTCCGCTCGGTGATTTTACCCTCGGCGGGCTCAATTGTTGGGAAAATTGGATGCCCTTGCCCCGGGCCGCACTGTATGCCCTGGGGGAGGATCTCCACGTGGCCCTCTGGCCGGGCAATGTCCGCAATACCGAAATTTTGACCCGCTTTTTAGCTCGGGAGGGGCGTTCCTACGTCGTTTCGGCGTCCGGGCTCATGCGACGGAGTGATTTTCCCCCCAATAGCCCCCATCTTGAGCGGATTCTGGCCCAAGCCCCGGAGCTGTTGGCCAACGGGGGCTCCTGTGTGGCTGCTCCCGATGGCAGTTGGCTCCTGGAGCCACAGGTGGGGCAGGAGGACTTGTACCTGCTGGCACTCGATCCCGCCCGGGTTCGGGAAGAGCGGCAAAATTACGACCCCTCTGGGAATTATTCCCGGCCGGAAGTAGCCCAACTGAACGTC
>CALCCH010000778.1 GCA_937899855.1 uncultured Saprospirales bacterium
ACGACTCCGGCGCTGAGAATTCCGGTCCTTTGATGGGTTCCCCAACTGCTGATGGGGCCGCTCCGGGCGACTCACTCCGAACTGCGGGCTCAGGCCCGGCTGATCCCCGGTATTACCATTATTACCCATAAGATTACCCCCCGGACTGTTTACACACTGGCAGTACCAATAATTAAACCCCTCCATTGCACACTGGTAATCACCCACCGGCGGCGGCGTATCCGAGTGGTAATAAATACAGGGCAGCCCCTCCTGATTGTAAACCACCCCGGGGTCAAAACCCGTACCCCCCACGGGCCCCCCATCCGAGCTGATGTCCTCTCCCGAGCAAGGCCACTCCGCCGCCGGTCCGGCCGGATTGGTGATCCGCGTCACGCTAAAGTTGGGATCATCCGCCTCCCAATCGTCGCGGTACTCGTAATAGGTCGACCGTACGATGGCCGCCTGCCCCGGCGCCTTGCTCGTCACCCGGCTTTGGTAAGGCAAATTGCGCATCTTGTGCAGGTTCTTGACCTTCCACAAGAAGTTCAAACTGGATTTTAGCTTGGGATCGTAATCAAAGGGATTGGCCGGATTGGGATCGCGTTGGTAGCGCGGATCGTTGACCAAGTCGTAGAGGTAAAAGTTTTCCTCCATCGTGTAGGCTTCATTAGCGCCCCCGTATTCATCCGAATAGCGCTTGACCCGGTACAATTGCCAGGAGGGCTCCCAGGCCAGGCCGCTGTTGTCCGCCGTCCCGGTCGGATTATAAGTAGGATCAAAATTGGGATCGTCGATAAAGGCGGGGTAAGCCGGCGAATCGGAATAACCCGCGTAGTTGGCGTCGAAGTAGTCGTACTCCGTGGTATTGGTCGTGGCAACCAAGCTGCCACCCGGATTGGCGCAGTCCTCCTCGTAGGTCGTTACAACTTCCCGGGTCTTTTTGATAAAATAGCTGTTGAGGTACTGCGGGTCGCTGTCCTCGATGTAGCGGGCGTAACGCGCCTCGTAAAAACGGGCCCCATCGTGGCTCCCCTCCGTCGCCACCGGATCGGGATCGGGTACGAAAAAGGGATCCGTGATGTCGTTCGGCCGTGCGTCCAAAAACGCCACCAACGCCTCCGCCCAAACCTTGCAACTCAAGCGTTCGCCAAAACTGAGCACTTTTAAATTCGAGCAATCGCAAGTCGGTACATCCGGCGGGCAACTGCTCAAACTGGGCGGACTGGGCGCCCCCGTCAACCACTGCTGGTAGGCCGAACTCATCGCCCCCGCCTCGCACTGTAGCCAGGGATACAGCGCGGCGAGGTAAGCATTGTCGCTGTTGTACTGCTCCCGCAGCGGCCGATCCGGGCAGGGATTCTCAATCCGGTAGTCTTGATAATCGTAGCGATCGTTAAAGCGGCGTTTGCGGTGGGTGGGGCTCTCAAAGGCCAACTGCGACTCGTAAAATATTTCCTGCCGCTCCAGTACCGTACTGTTCTCCGCAAACTTGACCACCTTGTACAGCTTGCCCCACAAGAGCTCCTCCTGTTCGGTGGTTCTAAAAAAGTGCCGCAACTTATCCCGCTTGCCGTTTTGCTTGGGCGTCAGAATATCGACCCGCCGGTAGCCTAGAGCGTAACGGTATTTATCGTCGTAAGTAAAGTTTTCCCCCAGGGGCGTATGCCGATCGATCAACTTCGGATCGGAATAGCTGTAGGTCCAAACTTTTTCCTCACTATCCTCATCCACCACCTTGACCTGCTTCACCGCCAGGAAGGACTGAAAGGCGTAGTTGGGCACCGGGCGGTGGTCGTCGGCCCGGGGATCAAAGTAGCGCGCGTCCTGAGGCCGGAGCCGGAAGCGGAAGGAGGGCAGGGAGTAGGACCGGCTACCAGCCTCGGCAAAGGAATAGTAGACGATCTCGGTTTGCTTACCCAGCGGGTCGACGATCCCGTTGAGGATGGCCGTACTGCTGTTGAACTTGGCCTGCTGGGTGATGTTGTCCAGGCTCACCGGCCAGACCAGTCCCGCATTGCCCGCTCCCAGGTACTGGTGCCAATCGTTGGGCATCCAGTAATTAAAGTGGGTGGTCGGCTGTACGCTACGGTCCACGGTCGTCAAGTCGCCCTCAATCGGCATTTGGATGATCTTGCGCAGCCGGACGATGTTGCGCGAGCCCACCAGCGCACTGCTCGGCGCATCCACCCCCAGCGTGGCGTTGGGAGCGTAGTAGTTGTTGTACAGCGGCGTATTCACGATGTCGTAATCCAAGTCCAGGGCCTGCACCAGTTTCCAGACGTTGTCCTCCATATTGGCCGTGATCTGCCCGTCGGATTGGAGGACCAGCTTGCGGACGCGGCGGAGCATGTAGGGATTTTTGCTGTGGCGAACCAGTTGGACTTTTTTAAGTCGAGTATCGCTAAAGCGGTTGCCCTGTTTGCTGATCCGTAGCCGGGTCGGCTGGTTTTGGATGTCGTGGTTGTTGGGATCGGTCGAGGGCTTCCACCAAAACTTACGGGCATTGCTGGGGACCGCACAATGGTCATCAAAGCCCTCCAATTCGGCGTAAAAGTTTTTCATCAGGTGCCAGGGCGCCCCCACCCCAAAGTTCTGGGGAATGTCATCGCCCTTGTTGAGTTTACCGGGCTCGTTGTAGCCGACGGTGTGGTAATAGCTCTGGCACATTTCGAGCTGGTCGGTGGGCGGACTGCCGGCGTACAAGTCCTGGGCAAAGTCCTGATCCGAATTGGCGGCGCCCACCTGGATGTGAAAGCCCCCAAAGGCGGTGGGCTGGTTGGGCATCATAAAGAAATTGCTGGTCCGCAGATTGGGCGGCGTACCGCCGCCGGTTTGGTAAACGGTGGCCAGACTGTGCCATTTGACGGCCTGGGGAAAGGTCGAAAAGACGGACTGCCCCCGCGATTGCTGGTAGTCCTCTTCGTCGTAGTAGCGGCTGCTCGGATTGGCTGCCACCCCGGTATTGTCCCCAGTGGCCAGGTTGATGTCATACAAAACCCCACCCCGCCCCTGGATAAACGTGGCGGTACGGATGGTCGTACGGATTTCGTACAAGTCCCCCGGCGGCATACTCGCCCCGATACTCAAACGGGGCGATTCCAAAAAGCCGTGCTTAAAGATCAAATCGCTACCCGCCACCTCATTGTAGCGGTAGCGCGTGGCACCCCCCACCCCCGACACCACCGTCCCGTAGGGATCGGAAGTACTCGGGGCACTAAAATTACCCTGGCCATAGCCATCGGTATCATCCTTGGCGTGGACGTAGCGCCGCCAGCTGGCGAAGGGGTTGGAGCTGCCCCCTTGTTCGTACACCACCGTCGAGCTGTACATCGAATCCCGCCGACTCACCTGGGGGTCGCGAAAGTCCGGTAGGTTGAGCGCCCCCGTGGTGGGGATGCTTTCGTATTCCAGCACTAAGCGCTCCCGCCCCGAACGGACCTCGGTCAGGATGATCTCCCGGGCCGCCGAGCGGATGGGGCGGGTGCTCAACTGCCCGCGCTCCCATTTGCGCTGGAGGGTCCGTAAAAAGCCGGGTTGGTTGTACACCGCATTAAAGTCAAACTGGCCAAAGCTGTTGTACAAAAAGCGAATCTGCCCCACCCGCGCCCGGTGATAAATCCGTACGCAGTACCAACTCAGCACCTCGGTTTTGGGCAGGACCAAATTGGGCAGCGGCCCGCCCTGCGCCAGGGTATTGCCTCCGCCACCACTTTCGTAGCAGACTTGCTCCACCCGCTGGTTGGAAGCCTGTCGGTGCGAGACCTTGGCCACCCCCAGCTCGTAACGCGTCCCGTCGTCGAGGACCACCTCCCAGCGGTTGCCGTCAAAATGCGCCTCGATGTAGCGTTCAAACTGGTGCAGTACAAAGACGTACTGCCCTTGAGACTCGTACTTGTATACCAGCCGCCCGCTGGCCACGCCCGGGATGTTGAGCATCGGGGCAAACCAGTACAACCCGCCCTCGCCGTAGGCTTCGTTGCGATCGCCGGCCGGGTCACTGGTATAGTACTCCTTGGTCTGTACCCCCATCGAATTGCGATTGCCGATAGCCTGGGCGGCCAGGATGCTGTACTTATTGTAGTCTTCGGTACTGACCGTGATGGAGGGCAGATCGAGCTGCCAACCCTCGCCGTAGGGGATGCCGGTGGTGTGGGGCAGGTTGTCGCCACTCGAAAAAGTGGAGCTGTTGCTGGCTTGCAGGGTATAGCTCAGATCGCCGCTGACGGTACTGACGCTGCCCAGGGCGTAGTTGGAATTGTAGGTGCCGGTAAAGAGGTTGACGTCACCGGCCAAGGCACCGGCGTCGATGGTGGCGGCTTGGACTTCCTGGGGCGTGGATTGGCCACTGCGGTGACCACCGATGATTTGGGCCGAGGAAAGCAGGGGAAATAAGGACAATAGGAGCAATAGGGGAGCCGTAAAAGTCCGGCCCGTACGGGGGAGTTTCATAATCTTTAATCTTTTGTTGGATGATGAAGGGGTCCTTTTAACCATGGAGGATCAAAAGGATCGCCTTTTTACGATGACCAAATATAACAGCTATCTTTCGGAATACCAAGTCTTGTTGTTTCAGTTTTTGGTCAAAAGTGATTTTCCACCTCTGGGACCCTACCCCGTAAAAATACGGGGTAGCCAAACGGGTATTTCTACCCTTGTTGGGGTGGGGACGATCCGCTAACTTAACGGCCGTGTTTAATTCATAGATCCATAAGTTTTCCACACTCAATATCCCCAAAAAACACTTGGATTACCTCGGTTCTTACCTCTATTACCATCGAATAATTGCGAACTGACGTAGATCAGAATAATGCCCCAACGGCGGATTATTTTCGGGTCTCCAGCTCAGAAAAACCATCAAGGGTAATCGAACGCTTAGGAGTGAAGGGAAACTTCGATCGGGCGTTTCTCCGCCATTGTATTCGGACTGCCACTTATCGCTCTCTAACTTCGTTTCCGCTTTTGCGAAGCCTTCGGCATTCCGACGGAGAATATGGGGAAAGCCGGGTAATTTCAACCAGCCCGCTTTGCCCACCCCTTTTTCCAGAGACCCTTCAGTCCTTTCTAGTGCAAGACCACTACCTTGCGCACCACCCGGCGCTCCGCCGTCTCCAACTGCAAGTAATACAAACCATCCGCCAGCCCACTCAGATCAATCTCCCAACGCGCCCCGCTGCGCCACTGGTCCGAGCCGTGTACCACCCGCCCCTGTACGTCCAACAAACGCCAGCTCCAAGCCTGCTGCGCCGCCACCCCCCGAAAGGACAGGACTAACCAATCCCGCGTAGGCACCGGCGCCAGCTGAATGTCCTCCGCTTCCCCGGGGCCGCCTAGGCCCACCAGTTCATCCACCGTAATGGTATCCGAACGGAAAATACAGCCATTGTCATCCACCACCCGCAGGACGTAATCACCCGCCATCACCCCACTCAAGTCCTCTTCCGTACCCACCACCATCGTATCCTGCCGCCACTCGTAACGCAGTGGCGCCACGCCTCCCGTTACCGTCACCTCGATGGCCCCGTCGCTTTGCCCACTACTGGCCGGGCTGACCCCATCCACCACGCTGGCTACCGCCGGACTCTCGGGCAGCTCGATCGTCAACTCCTCGATCACGCAGCCCTGCGCCATCACCGCCACGGTATACATCCCCGCAGTCAAGTCCGTTGCCGTATCTCCCGTCTGCCGTTGCGGATCGTCCCATTGGAAAGTATAGCTCAGGTCTCCCTCCAAAATCTGTACGGCCACACTGCCGTCGGACTGCCCCGGACAGGCTTCCCGAACGACGTTGACCTCGGCGGCAAAAACGGGGGCGACCACAGTGACCACGAAAGTACAGGTATCCCGATTGCCCGAGACGTCGGTCGCCTCGTAGGTCACGCGGGTAGCGCCCGGGCCGAAGACCGATCCACTGGGCAAACCTTCCAGCAGGCGCAGCGTATCCACCGCGCAGTTGTCCTCCGCCGCGGCATCGTAAAAGACCAGGGTGTCGCAGTGGCTTTGCACTTCAAAATCATTGGCGCAGATCATCCGTGGGGGGAAGGTATCCAGCGTGATGACCACGGTGCTGTCCCGCGCCGAATTGCCCTGGCGATCGAAGATGGTCAGGGTCACGACCAAGGGCTGGCCCACATTTTCACAAAAACGCTGGAAACGGTCGATGATGATGGAGTCGCCCGTACAATTGTCGCTACTGCCCAAGTCTATGTCGGGGAGGCGGATGGGGGCCTGGCCACTGGCGTCGAGGTAAACGAAAAGGCTGTCCCGGGCGCGTGCCACGGGGGGAATGGTATCCCGTACGGTGACCGTAAAGGAAGCAATGCTGAGGTTGCCACTTGGGTCGATGGCGCTGTAGTTGACGGTTTGGGCCCCCAGGTTATTGCAGCCAAATTGCTCCCGATCGATGCTGACCGTCACGGGACCACAATTGTCGGTGGCGCTGGCGTTGAGATCGCCGAGGGAAAGGCGGGCCTGCCCCTGGGCGTCGAGGTAGAGGACGCGGTCCAGCGGAACGGGATCGATGGTGGGCTCTTCGGTATCCAATTCGCTGTCAATGCTAAAGTTGCTACTGACCACGCAGGCATCGTCATCCACGACGGAGACGCTGTAGTCGCCCACGGGCAATTGCGTTTCCACACTGCCACCGCCCCCGCTCGACCACAGGTAGGTATAGGGAGGCGTGCCCCCACTCACCAGTACGGTTGCGCTACCCGAAGAGTCAACGCCACAGGTCACCGGTGCCAGGGTCAGGGATTCCAGGACCAAGGTACAGCCCCCAGCGTTGACCTCCACGCTTTGGCTCTGGGTACAGCCATTGGCATCGCTCAGGGTCACGCTGTAGGTGCCGGGGGCCAAATTCTGGATGGTGGCGGTATCGCCGCCGTTGCTCCAGTCGTAAGCGTAGGGGGGCGTGCCGCCCGTAGCCGTGGCCGTGGCGGTCCCGTCCATCATCCCGAGCGTACTTTCGGGGGTGCTGCTGACTTGCAGGTCCAGCGCGGGCGGTTCGGGGATTTGGTAGGGAAAGGTAGCGGTACAACCGTTGCTGTCGGTGACGCGTACGGTCCCGTCGGCGGCTAGGTTGTTTTGGGTACTACCGCTTCCGCCATTGGACCAGGTAAAGAGATAGGGCCCCGTTCCGCCTCCCGCCGTCACACTGGCAATGCCATCCGCAGCGCCGGCACAGGAGATGTCCTGTACGACCACCACGCTGGCCGTGATGGCCGCGGGTTCGCCGATGCTAAAGTTGACCACTCGGCTACAGGAATCGCTATCGATGACGGTGAGTTGGTAATTTCCGGCGGGCAGTTGCGTCTCGGGATTGCTGTTGCCCCCGCTGCTCCAGCGCAAGTCGTAGGGGGGCACCCCGTTGCCGATGGTGGCGATGGCCCGCCCGCTCGAATCGCCCGGGCAAAAGACATCCAGGGCCGTCACGGTAACGGTAAGGGGGCAGGGCAGGATGTTGACGAGCACCGTATCCTCCGTTCCGCAGCCTTCGCTGTCGGTGACGGTGAGGGCGTAGGCGCCGATGGAGAGGCTATCGATGCAAGCGGTGGTGTCGCCGGTGCTCCAAAGGTAGGCATAGGGCGGCAGCCCCTCGCTGACCTGGGCGCAGATCGACCCGTCGTTGCTGGTCGAATCGGTGGCGTTATTGATCGTAAAGGTGGTCGTGGTGGGGATGCGTTCGCTAATGATGAGGTCGGCCGTGACGGCACAGTTGTTATTGTCCGTTACCGTCACGCTGTAATTACCGGGGCAGAGGTCACTGAGGTCCTCGGTATTGATGGGGCGGTGGGACCAGTCGAAGACGTAGGGGGGCGTTCCGCCGGTGGGAGTCAGGTCGATGGCCCCGTTGCAAAGTCTACAGCTGGCTGTTTGGACCGTCGCGTCGAGCAAAAGGCTTGGGGGATCGGTAATGGTCAGGTCGGTGGTGGCCGTACAGCCGTTGCCATCGGTGATCGTCACGGAGTAGGAGCCCGCACAGAGATTTTCTTGGGTTTGGGTGGGCGGTAAATTGTTGGACCACTCGTAAGCGACTTGGCCGTTGGCGTGGGGGACGAGGATGAGAATCTGCCCAGTGCACTGCCCCGCACAGTCGGGCTGGAAAAGGATGGGGTCAATATCCAGTTCCGGGACAAAGGGGAAGTTGGTAAAATTGCCGGTCGAACAGCCGCCCGCATCGGTGACGGTGACGGAGTAGGGGCCGGAGGGCAGGTCTTCGATGCGGTTGGTATCAACTGCGCCGGTGGACCAGGTGTACTGCAAGGGGGCTTGGCCACCGCTGACCTGGGCGAGAATCGAGCCGGTACTATCGTTGTGGCAAAGGGGCGGGTTGCCGACCAAGTCGACCGCTAAATCACTGAGCGCCAGTTCGACGCTATCGAAGATAAAGCAGCCATTGGCATCCTCGACGGTAAACCCGTAGGTGCCCGCTTCGAGGTCTTCGATGGGATTGCTGCTGCTGAAAAAACCACCCCCCTCCAGGAGCCAGGTGTACAGGAAGGGGGGCGTCCCGCCAATGGGCAGGGCATTGATCCGCCCGCCGGGACCGCTATTTTGACATTCGTCAAATACTTCAAATACCACCTGCAAGAGATCGGGTTCGCTCAGGCTTACGGTATCGACTTGGGTACAGCCACTGTAATCGGTGATGGTGACGCTGTAAAAGTCGGCGCAGACGCCCGTGACGGTGGACGTGAGTTGGCTGCCCGTATTGGCACTCCATTCGTAACTGTACGGCGGATCGCCCCCATCCACATTCACCGTGATCCGTCCGTCACAGCTCCCCTGACAAGCGGGAGATAAAAGACTAAATGAAGTGTTGATTTCCTCCTGTTCCCCAATCGTAAAACTCGCCGTCCGCAGACAGTTCGCCTGGTTGGTGACCGTCACCGAGTAGGTACCCGCGCAAAGTCCCGTGGCGATGGCCGTCACCTGGGGGGGCACCGTACTCCAGAGGTAGGTGTAGCTGTTTCCGGGAGGGCCACCGACCAGGGCCGCGAGGGTGCCATCGCAGGCATTGGCGCAGAGGAGGGAGGAACCGTTGATGCTGAGGCTAAAATCGGACTCGGCGCTGAGGTCCGTACTGCTGGTGGCCGTCAGACTGGTGGCGTCGGTCACCGTTAGGGCGTAGCGGCCTATTCCGAGGGTGATGATGCTACTGCTGGTGGTTCCCGTGCTCCACTTGTTGCTTTAGGGGGCTGTCCCCCCGGTGACCGAAGCGAAGATGCTGCCGTTCGAATCGCCAGCGCAAGTGGGATTTTGTACGCTGAGGCTAACGATGGGACTCGCTACGTTTAGGTAGCGGGTATTTTGTGCGAAATTGGGATGGATGGCCAGGCTCAAAATCGCCAGTAGTAGGCCGGCGAATGGATAATGGAAGGTGTTGTCTCGCTTCTTCATGGGAAGGAAGGGTTAGAAGTTAAGAAAAAGTTGCGAGATGGGAGAGGACTAAATGGTATACGGTAAGTCGGGAAAAAAGATATTAAATTTCTGTCAAAAATGAAGGGCGTGGACAAAAAAACGGTCCTCACGCCGCGTGCGCAAGGACCGTTGGTCGCGATTGGGGCAGATCGCTTAGTGGGTGACCACGATTTTTTGCGTAGTGACCTGTCCGTTGTACCGCAGGGATACGAAGTAGAAACCAGCGTTCCAACCGCTGACATCCAGCGCCGTCAGCTGCTCACCGGCGGCCCCATCGACCAGTTGTTGGCGCAGGGTTTTTCCGGTGAAGTCGGTAATGATCAATTCGACGCGCCCTGCTTCCGCCAGGGTGTAGCGCACGTTGAGTGTGCTGCTGGCGGGGTTGGGGAACAATTGGACCTGGCTCAGTGCGGAGGCCACTGGCCCGGCGGGCTGCCGCGCTTGGGTACCGAGCACCGGACCCGTTTGGGTGGGCTGCTCTTCCCGCGTAGCGATGGTACAACCCGTGATGTCGACGTCGTCGATGTACACCCGGTCGTTATTGGTAGAGGCATCGCAGCGGAACTGTAAGCGGGTACTGCTGCCAAAGGGGCCCGCGATCACAACATTGCCCGATTCCCGGACATCGTTTTGGAACTCATCGCCCAGGTTCCATTCCTCCACGAGCACGAAGGGCCCTCCGTCAATCGAAATCAACAGCCAGAAATCTTCGTTGCCGTCGTCAAAGTTGGAGACGATGTAGGAGAAGTCGACGGTCAGCTCTTCGTAAGCCGTCAGATTCAGCGCATCGGTCGTCATCACCGAGCTGCCGCTGTTGTCGCGCAAGCGGACGCAGAACTCCCCACTGTTGGCAAAGGCCACATCGCGACGGCTGCGCCGACAATCGGATCCGCCGTCGTTCCAGATGCCCCAGCCCCCTTCAAAGTCGTTGAAATCGATCCCGACGTAGCTACAGGCCGGTCCTTGACAAGGCGGACAATCGGGTCCGCCACAGTCGACACCGGTTTCCTGACCGTTCTGGATGCCATCCGTACAAGTCGGGCAGGCGGGACAATCGGGCCCGCCGCAGTCGACGCCGGTTTCCTGGCCGTTTTGGATACCGTCCGTACAGGTTGGGCAGGCGGGACAATCGGGTCCGCCACAGTCGACGCCGGTTTCCTGACCGTTTTGGATGCCGTCCGTACAGGTTGGGAGGGGGCCAGATACACAAAAGACGGTGGATTCGGAAAAGCCAAACTGCCCACCGGAAGCCAGTACGCCGCCGCTGGCATCGGTTACTTCGTAGGATCCCGTGCCGTAGCTACAGCAGATGCCATCGCCGTAGGAATCGTTGATGATGAAATCGTAGCAGCCGTTGTCGATACAGGCAAATTCGATGACCGTGGAGCCATCGGCGAGGTTGCCGTAGGGGCCACCGGAGGCGATGGTGACATCGGCCGAATTGAGCAGCGACCAGGTCGTCTCCTCGGGGTAGTTGTCGAGGTTGATGGTGATGGTGATCTCGTTGGCATTACAGGGGCAGGAAGGGCAATCGGGGCCACCGCAGTCGACGCCGGTTTCGTTGCCATTTTGGACGCCATCCGTACAGGTGGGGCAGGCGGGGCAGTCGGGCCCGCCACAGTCGACACCGGTTTCGTTGCCGTTTTGCACGCCATCCGTACAGGTGGGTGGGTTACCGCTGCCACAGCCATTGGAATTGAGCAGGCTGGCGCGGAAGCCACCGGGATCGAACAGGGCGCGCATCCGGGCCTTCTGACCGAAGGTGTAGAGGTTCATACAATCATCGTGGGAATAGTCCATGTAGTTTTGGACCATATCGACGCTGCCACAGGAGACGTGGCCGACATTGCAGCCGCCGTTGGAGGCGTCCGAAAGGGGCGTGTCGGCTACGAAGTCGTCGACGCCACAACCGCCATCGCCCCAGATGTGGCGCAGGTTGAGCCAGTGGCCCACTTCGTGGGTGGCGGTCCGGCCCAGGTCAAAGGGAGCTTGGGCGGAGCCGCCGCGGCCGGTGTAGGCATAATCGTTGACGATGCCGTCGGTGGCGGGAGGGCCACCGGGGAATTGGGCGTAGCCGAGCAGGCCGCCGGACAGGTCGCAGACCCAAAAGTTGAGGTAGTCGGCGGCGGGCCAGGCATTCTTGCCACCGGTGGCGTCGAATTTGACGTTGTCGTTGGTGCCAAAGGAGCTGACGTTGGTAAAGGTACGGGTGATGCCATCGGTGGCGGCTCCGGTGGGATCGACGGTGGCGAGACAGAACTCGATTTCGGAGTCGGCCGCCTGGGGCCAGGTGTTGTCCGCGTCGGGGTTGAGCCTTCTAAAATCCTCATTCAGTACGTCCATTTGGCTTTGAATCTGGGCGTTGCTCAGGTTCTCGGCGCTGTTGTTGTACACGATGTGAACGACCACGGGGATGGTCACAATGCCTTCGATACGGTTCTGGCTGTTGTTCAGGTACTGGCGGGTGAAGTTCTCGATGGACTCCATCTTGGCCTGGCGTTTGGGGTCTTGCTGCTTTTGAATTTCTAGGTACTCCATCGACCCACAGTTGCGTTGTGCGGAGAGGTCAGAGCTGAGTAGAAACAACAAACTCAGCAGGAGGGTTAAACTTTGCTTACTCATAAGTCTGAGGTGTGTTTAGGTTAGTAAATAGATAATACAATTGAAACACATTGGTCTTCTGGGACTTACTGGGCGAAGTGCGGTAGATTGGGGAGAAGATGGAAAACGCTAGCGATGACGCGGGGCCCTCGGCTGGTTCGAGCACAATTCGAGGCAGAAGTACTGTCGGTGAGGACATCCTGAATCGAAAGGAACGAAGTACGATTGGGCGTACTGGCGGATCCTCTATTCCCCAAAGTCGGCGCTTCGGGCATTTAAATTTGGTGAAACAGTCTTCTGAGTGGTAAAATTATCGAATCTAGGCCCAATATAAGTAAAAAGTGAGGTGACTTTCAAACATTGCTTGGAGAAAATTTAAATGTTAAAATTTTCCATGTGATTTTTAAAGCCTCAAACACTGGCAAAAACGCGCGCCTCGGTAAAACGGGAGACGAGTACGAGCACCAGCCCCACCAGGGAGGGAACGATTGCTCCATCGGTCGTGTAGTGAGCGGCAAAGGCGAGGAGGACGTCAAAAAAGAAGCCCGCGTAGGCCCATTCCTTGAGCAGGGGCGACAGCCGGGTCCAAATGGCGATGAGCCCCAGTACTTTGGCGATACCGAGCGGGTAAATGAGGTAGGTGGGGTAGCCAAAGATGCGAAAAAAGCCCTCGATGGCCTCGTAATTGAAAAAGTAGTTGAAGGCCGAAAACAGCATGAGCAGACTCAAAAGGCCCGTCGATAGGTAGTAGAAGATCTTGGTGGTGGACATGAGCGGTGATTTATTTTCCCTTGCGATGATAGGCGTTGACGTAAAAATTGGGATCGACCCTCAGTTTTTTGACCTTTTTGGAGAGGGGCAGCAATTGCCATTTGCTTGTTGGGTACAGCCACTGCTCGTCGTCGTTCAAAACCACCTTGATGGGCATGTCAAACCCTTCCACCACATTATTCCAGCGGTAACCCAACTGTTTGACTCCGATCTGGTACTCCAAAATGGGAATTTTGGTGCTCCGCAGGTATTGGTCAAAGAAAGCGGACAAGTCACGGTCCACCTCCCGGCTGAGAAAAGCCTCGATTTGTTGGGTCGTCACGGTTTGGTGAAAAAAGGTCCGATTGAGGTCGCGGAGAATTTGGCGCCAGCGGGCGTCGTCCCCAACAATTTGGCGCAGACAGTGGATCATGTTGGCGCCTTTGTAGTACATGTCGGAGGACCCCTCCCGATTGACGTCATACATCCCGATGATGGGAATGTCGTTGCGGATGCCGGCCCGCGTACCAATCACGTAGGCATTGGCCGCCTCGGTCCCGAAGTGGTAATCGAGGTAGAGGCTTTCGGAATAGGCGGTAAAGCCCTCGTGGATCCACATATCGGCCACGTCGCGGTAGGTGATGCTGTTGGCAAACCACTCGTGCCCCGACTCGTGGATGATGATGAAGTCAAATTTCATCCCCCAGCCCGTCCGGCTCAGATCGGAGCCGAGGTAGCCATTGAAGTAGCGATTGCCGTAGGTCACCGAGCTTTGGTGCTCCATACCCAGGTAGGGGGCCTCGACGAGTTTGTAGCCATCCTCGTAAAAGGGGTAGGGGCCAAACCAGTGTTCGAAAGCGGCCAGCATCTTGGGAACTTGCTGGAATTGCTGGCGGGCCTTTTCCAGATTGTCCCGCAGGACGTAATAGCTACAGTCGAGCTCGCCCTTTTCTCCGGGGTACTTTTCCGAAAAGCTCACGTAGTCCCCGATGTTGAGGTTGACCCCATAGTTGTTGATCGGGTTGGCCACGAACCAGTGGAAGGTCCGGCTGCCATCTTCGTGTTCGTCGATGCCCCGGAGTCGGCCGTTGGAGACGTCCGTCAGTTCGGTGGGGACGCGGATACTCATCAGCATGCTATCGGGTTCGTCGTACATGTGGTCTTTGCAGGGCCACCACAGGCTGGCGCCATCGCCCTGGCAGGTGGTGGCGACGAAGGGATTGCCGCGGCGGTCGCGGGCCCAGGTCAGGCCGCCCGACCAGGGTGGGTTTTTGCTGACGAGGGGTTGGCCGCGGTAGGCCACTACGACTTCCCGCAGGCTGTTGAGGGAGTCGATCTGGGGCAGGTCGAGGTAGTAGACGTTGCCGTCGCGTTGGTAGCTTAGGGGCTGGTCGGCTTGCCAGGCGCCGGTGATTTCCATGGGGGGTTGGAGGTCCAATTGTAGGCGTTGGCCGGGCTGGAGGACGCGGTACTGGATGGTATTGGTACCGCGGAGGCTGCTGTCGGCGAGGTGGACCTGGAGGTCGAGGTGGTAGTAGGTCAGGTCCCACCAGGCGCGTTCGGGGGTGATGCTGCCGCGGAGGGTATCTTGGCGGTTGAATTGGGGGGGACCCTGGGAGAGGGGCTGGGCGTCAACTTGGAAAGCGAATAGGAGGCAGAGCCAAAGGAAGAGCTGTTTCATAGGCATTGAACGCAGAGCGAGGATCTGATATTGATGGTGAAGATAGGGGATTTTGGTTTAAGGTTTTCGGGTTTTTGTTGTTGGGGAGCGGTTTATAATTCAAGGCTTGGGTGGGCCCACCCTCAAGGTGCTGACACAACAGCACCCTGTCTTGTCCT
>CALCCH010000779.1 GCA_937899855.1 uncultured Saprospirales bacterium
ACCAGAATTTCTCATTCTAGATGGTGGAAATTCTTTGGTATTTAAACCGACCGGAGTGAGGAGTTCCGGGTCTGGGTAGCGGAGCTGTGCCAAGGTGCAGTTTGCGCAAAGGAGGGTCGTTGTGTCGGCACCTTAGGGGTGGGTCCCGCCCAATGGGCGAAATTATACCTACCAACTAAATGACCTTGAAATCTTCCCTTTCCTACTCCATGCTTTCACCAATGTTCCCTAACCCCACCCCACAAGTGCTATCCCAACAGTAATCGAAAGCCACGTTCCGTTCTGAGGCCCCGCCGAAACAAAAGCATATCGAGTTCCCCACTAATCATTTACCAGTACAAGGCAGCTCGTCAAATGTAATGATTTTTGTAGATGTATTGCTAATAACCCGACCAATCGTTGGTGGTTTGGGACTTTGTCCGTAGCTTATGATAATCCAAACACGACGATAAAACCGATTGATCGCATTTACCAAAATAACCTTCAAAAAACGGGATTATGATGCAAAAACTAGCTTTGGTGGTCGCCATCATCGTATTATCTTTTCCACTCCGTAGCCAAACCCTCCACGCGCTCCTCTTCGTCAACCAACAAGAACAAGGTCGGGAAGTCGATCGCAGCGCCGACCTCAACAACATGTCGGTCTTCTGTGAGGAGATCGCCAACCAAATCGGATACCGCCTCAACCTGCGAACCAATAGCGGAAACGAATTTACCGCCCGCGAAGTAGATCGCGAGATCAACAACCTCGACGTTCGCAACAACGACGTGGTGATCTTTTACTACGGAGGCCACGGCTACAACGAGGGCAACGACAAATGGCCCACCCTCAATTTGACGGATCGCAATTATTGGTATTCCGACATCCTCAAGGTTCTGAACCAACACAAGAGCAAGGCCAAATTGATGCTTTGTATTGCGGCCTGTTGCAACAGGGGATATGATAATGCCCGACTGCCCGGCGCCACCTTCAATCCGGTATCCGCCGCCAATATGAAAGCACTGTTTACCGATTTCAAGGGGAAAAAAACCATCCTGATGTCTTCGAGTAAGCAGGGGCAACTGTCTTGGAGCGATAAAAGACGCGGTTCGCTTTTCGGCATCTCGCTTCGGTCGGCCATTTACGAGCTGACCAACAATGCTACTACCAACCCGACTTGGGAATCGGTCCATCAAAAGGCGCGGGAATACACCTTGAGTGCCAGCAACCACAAGCAAGAACCTCAATTTCAAGTCATCCACACCGCCAATCCTTTCGAAGACTAGGTCTTCGCTACCCCAGCCACTCCTCCGGCTACAGCGCTCGGCGAGGTACTGACCGGTCCTGATTGGAAAACCTTTGACCACCCCGAGGTGGATTTAACGTACCGAGTCTTTGGGCCGGGGACGGAGGACGACTGCTGTCCCGAACCGACGATAATCACCATTCTTTGACTCATCCTAAATAACAGATGTAATGAAACGGTTTGCGATTTTACTCTTGATTTTACCCTTTCTGGGGGCTGTGGTCCACGCGCAAACGGGCTGCGTATCGGGCAACTGTGAGAATGGCTACGGCACCTACCGCTGGAGCAATGGCGATGTCTACGTAGGGGCCTGTCGCTACGGTTACCGACACGGGTGGGGGACTTACCTCTACCACGACGGCGGCGGCTATTCGGGCTGCTGGAAGAGTGGCAACAAGCATTATTTTGGCGCCCGCTTTTGGGAAAGTGGTGATTTCTACCTGGGTTTGTACCAGGACGGGGATCGCCAAGATCACGGGCTCTACGTACACGATAGCGGCAATCCCGAGTACGAAGTCAAGGCCACGTATTTTTCGGAGCGTGGTTGTGTGCTGGGAGATTGTGAAGATGGCTTTGGGGTTTTAATCTGGGACGATGGGGATTTGTACGCGGGTTTTTGGAAGGATGGTCGACAACATTA
>CALCCH010000780.1 GCA_937899855.1 uncultured Saprospirales bacterium
ATTGGCCTGGCCACTACCGTCTTATTCCTGGGCTACGTAGCCATCAAACAACCCGAGATTTTGCGCTGGGCGGAGGTCGTCCCCACCGAGGAAGAGGACCAAAACATCATTCCCCTCCACTCCCGGCCGGAGGGAATCAACTCGGCGCAAAAGGAGCGCTTGGTAGAATTGATGGAACGGGAAAAGCCCTACCTCAATCCAAGGCTAACGCTCAGCGATCTGGCCAGTTTGCTCAATACCAATGTCCACCAATTGTCGCGTTTGATCAACGAGGGGTTTGCGGTCAATTTTTACGATTTTGTCAACGGGTACCGCGTCCGCGAGTTCAAACGACGGGTGATCCTGCCGGAATACCAAAGCCAAACCTTCCTAGCCATCGCCTTTTCGGTGGGTTTCAACTCCAAAACGGCCTTTAATCGTTCTTTTAAGAAGCTGACCAACAGCACCCCCCGCCAATTCCTCAAAAAGAACCAGCGTGCGGACCCTTCCTCCAAAATTTGGCTAAACCCCTGACATTCAGTGATTCTAGTGGATGTCAAAGGGAGCGGTTTATAAGGTGGAACCTTTGGTGGAGCCCAAAAAAGACCGATTCATAAGTCGGAGCGCAGGGAAGCTGGGGAGTAGCTACTTTGGAAGTAACATTTCAAAACAACTAGTTAAAAAACACGCTCACATGAAAAAGTTTACCGCACTCCTCGGATTTTTTCTGGGACTTGGCCTCTCCCTAATACAGGCCCAAAGCACCGACGTGATGTTGCAGGGTTTCAATTGGGAATCCCATACCAATACCAGCGGATGGTACAACATCATCAAAAGCAAAGCTGCCGACCTACAGGATGCTCAAATAGACCTGGTTTGGTTTCCCCCCGTTTCGGATGCGGCGGCCCCCCAGGGCTACCTCCCCCGTGAATTGTACAAGCTCGATAGCGAGTACGGAACCCAAGCCGAATTGGTATCCGCCATCAGCGAACTGAATGCCTACGGCGTCAAAGCCGTTGCGGACATCGTCATCAACCATCGGGTGGGTACCACCAACTGGGCCGATTTTACCAACCCCACCTGGGGCTGCTGGTCGATTACCGCAAATGACGAATGGGGACAAAACGGGGGCAATCCCTGTGGTGGCTACGATACGGGAGACAATTACGGCCCCGCCCGCGATATCGACCACACCAACAGTACCGTACAGGCCGAAATCTCCAGCTGGATGAACTGGCTCAAAAATACCATCGGTTTTGACGGCTGGCGCTACGACTACGTACGCGGCTATAGCGGTTACTACAACTACGTTTACAACAGCGCTACCAATCCCGACTTCTCCGTAGGCGAGCTGTGGGATAACCTCGACCTGAACAATACCAATCCCCACCGACAGCAACTGATCGACTGGGTGGATGCAACCCAAAGCTCTTCCAATGCCTTTGACTTTACCACCAAGGGCATCTTACAACAAGCCGTCAATGGAGAACTCTGGCGCCTGTCCCAAAACGGCGGCGCCCCGGGGATGATTGGCTGGTGGCCCCAGCGCTCGGTCACCTTTATCGACAACCACGATACGGGCAGCACCCAGGCCCACTGGCCCTTCCCCGGCGACAAAGTCATGCAAGGCTACGCCTACATCCTCACCCACCCCGGTATTCCCTCCGTTTTTTGGGACCATTTTTACGACTGGGGCCTCCACGACGACATCAAGGACCTCATCGCCATCCGCAAAGACAATGGCATCAACAGCGGCAGCAACCTCGACATCAAAGCCGCCCAGTGGGACCTCTACGCCGCGGAAATCGACGGGGTGGTGGCGATGAAAATCGGACCGGGTAGTTGGTCCCCCAGTGGAACCGGCTGGACCCTACGGGCGTCGGGTACCAACTACGCCGTTTGGGAAAAGGCCGCCTCCAGCGAGTCCTTGACCATCCACCTTAAGAAACCCAGCAACTGGAGCAACGCCACCATGTACTACTGGAACTTGACCCCCAGCGGTAGCAACGCCAGCTGGCCCGGTGGCACCATGCAGCCCGAGGGAGACGGCTGGTACGTCCTGACCCTCAACGGTCCCAATTGCGCCAATCTGATCTTTAGCGACGGTGGAGCCAACCAGTCGGTCGACCTGTACCGCTGTGGCGAAGGGTGGTACGACGGTACCTGGCACAATACGCAACCCCAGGGGCAGGGCGGCACCACGGATTTGGTGGTTCACTTCCGCCCCAGCACCTACACCAATCCCAGCATTTACTTTTGGAACGTAGACTCGGGTGCCTCCACTACCTGGCCCGGAGTGGCCATGCAAGATGACGGCGGAGGTTGGTTTTCCCACACCTTTGCGGGTGCCCAGTGTGCTGATTTTATCTTTAGCAATAACGGCAGCAACCAAACGCCCGACCTAAACAGTTGCAGCGAGTTTTGGTACGAAAATCCGGCCTACCGCCAGGGAGCGGAAACCAGCAGCGCAGCTTCCACGGCGCCCGCCGTACTGGCCTGGGAGCATTACCCCAACCCGACCAACGGAGCGGTACAGCTACGCCTGGAACTACAGCGCGCCAGCCCAATCAGCATTGAAGTGATCGACCATTCCGGTCGCCCGGTAGCCGAGCTGTGGCGGGGTTCACTGCGCGCGGGCGAACACCGAATGGGACTGGAAGTCAATCTGCCAGCGGGCTATTATTGGTACCGTTTGCGCAGCGCAGCGCAGGTGGAGTACCAGCCGGTTGTGATCATTCGCTAGGTGCCTCTTTAGAGAACGTCCCCAAAGACTACGTACCGTTTTCGGCAAGGCCACGCTTTCGGGTGTGGCCTTTTCGCGTTTGGATTTGACCGCGCGCCAATCAACAGCTCATTTAAATGGCCCAACCCCCTGGATGATTCCGATTAAAAGCTTATTTTAAAAATCCCAAGCCCAACGTTTGCCTATGCCACGTCAAATATACTTGCTCCTCCTCTGCCTTCTTGGCGCCCCCTCGCTAGCCGCCCAATCCACCGCCGCCGAGCGCTATCGCCAGCAGCAAGTCGTACGGAGCCTGCGCTTTCCGGGGAAGGGCGCCCCGAGTGCCCAATTCTTCGATGCCTACCGCTCCGTACTGGGTACGAGCGAATGGGACCACTGGCAAAAAATGGGGGAATGGACCGATGCGGGGCCCCTACGTCACCGCAAATACCAGCAATACTACCGGGGGCTTCCCGTCGTCGGAGCGCGCTACACCCTCCACCACCAAAACGGAATCGTTCGCAAGGCCACGGGTAGGATCGCTCCCCTACTCGACCTGCCGGTTGCCCCCAATTTGGATCAGGCCAGCCTCCTCCGCCAGGCTGTGGTACAGCTAGAGCGCAGCCTGGTCCGCGAAGAAAGACTCGCACCCGACCAGTCACTCGACTGGCAGTGGGATCCGCCCCGGCTGGTCATCGTCGATCCCCGCTATCCACAGCGCTCCGGCACCTACGTGCTGGCCTACGAATTGGTCCTGCGGGCCGAGCGGCAACTCCCCTTGATCGAGGTGGCTTACTACGATGCCCATTCGGGACAATTGCTACTCCACCACAGCCGGGTGCAGTCCGAAACGGTGCCGGCGCGGGGACGCAGCTTTTACTACGGAGCGGTCAATTTCCGCAGCGACTCGCTCGGTCGGCAGCAGTACCGGCTGGTGGACGATAGCCGTGGAATTGCTACCGTAAATGGTGCACCAGAACGAACGGAAGATCAATTTACCGATACCGATAATTACTGGGAAGCGACGGCGGGAGATTACCAAACCCGCGTCGCCGTTGATGCGCACTGGTGTTCGACCGCCTACTTTGATTTTATGCGGGATCAGTTTGCCTGGGAAGGGGTAGACGGCCAGGGAATGGAGCTCAATACCGTCGTCAACGTGGGGGGGCGTTTCTTTACCAATGCCTACTGGAACGGCAGCAGTGCTTTTTTTGGCAATGGCGATTGTAGTCGGTTCAATCCCCTCACCACCCTGGACGTGGTGGGCCACGAGTTTGCCCATGGTTTTACCAATTTCACTTCCGATCTGGTGTACCGCAACCAGTCCGGAGCGCTCAACGAAAGCATCAGCGATATCCTGGGCAAGGCGCTAGAAGCGCAGTACCGTCCCGAGGAGTTCAACTGGCTGCTGGCCCACCGTGCCCTCAAAGACCCGGCGGATCGGGCGTTTCGCTCGATGAAAGACCCCAACCTTTACTTCGACCCCCGCTATCTGGGGGGCAATCACTGGTTCTACGGCAGCGGGGATTTTGGAGGCGTTCACAGCAATAGTGGCGTGCTCAACCACTGGTTCTTTTTACTGGTAGAGGGGGCCACGGGCAGCAACGAGCGGGGCCTGGCCTTCGCCGTTGAGCCCATCGGAATGGAACGGGCTTTACAGTTGATCTTTGGGATGCAGGTGGCTTACCTGACCCCGGATTCGGATTATTACCAGGCTTTTGAAGCGAGTTTGTGGAGCGCGGAAGATTTATTTGGTGCCACCAGTGCGGCCTACGCCAGCGTGGTGGAAGCCTGGAAGGCGGTGGGCGTCGAGGCGGGCCACTTGGATCAGGACTTGAGCATCACCGTGCTGGACGATACGGTACCGCTGTGCTCCGACTCCGAGCACCGCATTTACTTTGAGCTGCGCAACGTCGGCCGGCAGGAGTATCCGGCGGGGGAAACCCTAAAATTCCAATTGAAGCAGGGAGGCACGGTACTTCAGGAGATGAGCCACACCCTGGACCAGCAACTGGCGGTGGGGGACAGTCTTTTGTTATCGATGGATGAGTTTTTACGGGTCAACGGATCGATTGTCTTCGTTAGCTTGGAGATGGAATGTAGCAATCGCAACCGCATCAACGATCGCAGTACGCTCTTTGCCTTTGCCTCCGAGGTGCCCGGTGTTGACCTGGCCTTGCACCATTTTGGTCCGGTGTACAGCGATGATTGTCTCAATCGAGACCTGCTTTTTTTCCGCTATACCTTAAACGTACTGGGCTGCGAGGGATTTCCGGCGGGTGATACCGTTTATTTCGAATTGGAGACCGACGCGGGCAACTTCCGCCTTACTCAGCGCAACGCACGGGAGCGACCACCCCGCCAGTTTAGCTCTGGCCTACTCAACCTTCCCCCTCTCTTGGTCCCCGGTGATTTCTCCGACTATACCGTCCGTCTGGTGTACGGCCGCGATCGCAACCCAGCGAACGACCAATTTGAGGGTCGATTCGGTGGTAGTGCTACCGTGGGTGAGGGGTTTTTCGAAGATTTTTCGGGGGAATGGCCCAATGATTACGCCACCATGGTGACACCGCTGAATTTGGTGCGGGATAGCATCGTGTACTTGGAAGGCAACGCCATGCTGGCCCTGGGGGGCTTGCAGTTCAACCTCACGGTAGAGGATTGCCCCGAGCCAGCCGACTTTTTTGAACGCAACCCCTACGTCTCCCGCCTTGATTTTTGCGTTGACGCGCTGGGGATGGAAATACCGACCTTTGCCCTGAGTCCCCGCCAATTGCCCAATACCCTCCACCCCCCGGATCTGAATACGCCCGAATACCAAGTCATGCTGCGCATGCTCACCGACTCGGTGGGTTACGAAAGCCCCATCATTGCGGGCCAGGCCACGGGGGATTTTGTGGAGCACCAATTCCGCCTACCGAGGGATTATCAGGGCCGGGTGAGTTTTGAATTCGTCACGCTGAGTGGTTTTGAGGGGGTCTTGCGGGAGGACTACGACCAACTGGCCGATATCCTGTACCTGGATAATTTTCGCCTCTTCAACCGACCGGAGGATCCACAGACCTACTCCTCGGAAGGCTTTTTACTCTATCCCAATCCAGCTCGGGAGGTATTGTTTGTCAAGGGAGAAGATCCCGAGGGGCGCTACGATATTCGCATTTACGACGCACGGGGTCGCCTGGTGAATGAGGAGCGGGCGGTCCGCCACCAAAGCTGGTACGATACTTCCAATTATTCCCCGGGCCTGTACTACCTATCGATTTGGGAATCGGGAGAATTGCGCGAAAAGCTTAAATTTGTCGTGGTGGACTGATCCACTGCGCTAGCCCTACCTTTTATGGCCCTCAAGACAGCTCCCAATGATGTCAGCGGCAGCGATTTTATCGCGGGTATCGACAATAACCAAAAACGGGAATTCGCCCGCGACCTCCTCGTGATGATGGAACGCATTACCGGAGCGCCACCCCGGATGTGGGGCGATAGCATTGTGGGTTTTGGCAGCTATCACTATCGCTACGACAGCGGACGCGAGGGTGATTGGTACCTGACCGGCTTCTCTCCCCGCAAGCAGAACATGACGGTCTACATCGTGTCCGGTTTTGAACCCTACCCACAGCTCATGGCAACGCTGGGTAAGTACCGCACCGGTAAGTCCTGTCTGTACGTCAAAAAACCCAGTGATGTCGATGCGGGGCAGTTGGAAAAGCTGGTCCGGTTTTCGGTAGCTTACCTGCGCGAAAAATACCCAGAACAATGACCTTTTACCCATTTTTTAGTTCCCCTTACCCCCTTGTACTCGGGCTACTGTTGATCTTGCTGCACGCCAGTCAAGATCCCCAAGACGCCCAATCCGCAGGACCGGCGCCGGCAAATACCATTGCTCACCCCAAGGAGCTGACCTACCACTTTAATCTACAGGGCAAAAGACAATCCTTCACTTTTCAGTACGTCGAGGATTCGCTATTCTTTCGGGAGGAAGGCGTATGGCGGGTGGAAAACCGGGACATTCGGGTCAGTCCGGTGAACCGGGTCAATAGCCTATCCGACCAGATGATCCAGGAATTGAGTGCTGCCTTCGTGTGTGGCATTCGCAATCGGATCGCCAATTTTAAGCAAGTGCTGCATCAGGAAGACCTCGATTTTGACAACAACCCGGATTTGTACTTTGTCGACCGCCAATGTTTTGCCGCCAACACCCACTACCGCGTGTACGTCTACCGGCCCCGTGAGGACGCCTACTTCCTCTCCGAAGAACTCTCCGCCTTGCCCTGGTCCCGGATTGCGGTCAACCCACCCCGCAAACGCTTTGACCTCTACCAACAGTCGGCGGATGGTGGGGAGACGGTTAGCTACTACCGACTAGATAGCCAGGGTAAGCTGATTCCGTTGATTCGGGCGGAATAATTCTCGGTGGGGGAAAACAAAGTTCGCCGCTCATTGTTGAAATCTCGATGAAACGCAATACGCAGCGACCGGATTTTTCGGAGATTAGCAGCGGCGCTGAATTCAACCGTTGGTACTGGCTCAAAAGCGAATTGGTGGACCTATGCAAAACCACCGGGCTGCCCTACTCTGGCAGCAAATTCGAACTTCGCGACCGAATCATGTATGCTTTAGACAACGATGGAAAGCTGTTGCCACGGGTGGCCCAGCAGCGGCCACAGTCGCGTTTCAATTGGGCGAGGGAATAGCAAGACCTTGAAACCCTACTCACCGACAACGTTAGTTTTGGTCCCAACTTCCGCAACTTTATGAAGGCCCAAATCGGTCCCAAGTTCAGTTGCCATTCTGACTTTATGGATTGGGTAAAGGCCCACCCGGGGAAAACCCTGGGAGAGGCAGTTTTGCAGTGGCAATACTTGGAACAGCGGAAGGAGGATCCCCAATTTAGGCGCAACATCGCAGCCCATAACATGCTTTCCCAGTACGTCCGCGATTTTCTAGCCGACCAGGAAGGCGCCAGCTTTAAAATGGCCCTCGCCTGCTGGAAACGCAAAAGACAACTGCCTACGGACGATGGCTTTGTGCGCTACGCACCGGAAGACCTCGCCCTATTGGAAGCGTAAATCATCCAAATCAGTATAAAATTCGTACCATCATGAAAAGTAACTTGTTTGCCTTATTGGTTGCCATCCTGCTCGGCAGTTCGGCGTTTACGACCTACCAATCCGTCGCCTGGCAAATCGCGGAGGGCTACGCCATCAAATTTGAGAGTAAAAACCCCAGGGGAATCTTCAACGAACTGAAGGGCGACATCGTCTTCGACGAAAATAATTTGGCCGCCTCCAAATTTGATATGGAAGTAGCCGTGGGCTCCATCAGTACGGGCAATGGCGTCAAAAACAAACACGCGCGGAGTGACAAGTGGTTTGACGCAGAAAAATTTCCCCTGATCCGCTTTAGCTCCTCCGAGATCCGCAAGACCACCGAGGCCTACGAGGTGACGGGAACCCTGGAAATCCGCGACGTCAAAAAGGAAATTACCTTTCCCTTCACCTTTGAGGACCAGACCTTTCGGGGTGGTTTTATGATCAATCGTTTGGATTACGGAATCGGAACGGTAAAGGGGATGGCTAAAAAAGCGGCCACAGATCTCCAGGTAGACATCATGGTTCCAGTAAGTCAGTAAAAATCCTCCATTTTGCAACGCGTATTTTTCCATGGCCTGGGGGCCGGTCTATTGGCCGGTCTTGCCGCCATCGTCTTTGACAGCGCTTACGCTGCCGCCCTACTGGTCGATTTTTCTATGGTGATCAACGTTCCGGCGATGCTGGGGGCCTGCCTATTTGGCTGTACCCTGGCCGCTTTGGGCTACTGGCTACTCGGCAAAGTAGTCGCCAATGGACGGATTAAGGACATCATCTTTAATGCAGTCTTTCTCCTCCTCACTTTCGCCAGCTTGGTCAGCTCTTTTGCCTACGAGCTGCCCCTCGACGTCGAATCACCCGAATTATTTCCCGGACTGAGCGTCCCACTACATTTTTTCCCCGCCCTGTTTTGGTTGGCCACCAAGCCCCTGTTTTACCCGGAGGCCAGCCGAGGCTAGCGCCAGGGACGGAGAAATTGAAACGACCACTACTGCACGCCCAATCGGTGTCCTCCTCTCCGTTGGACCCCCTATTGGGTAGTGTCTGATCCTTATTGTTTGAGTAAAAACCATTTTTATGAAGAAAAGATCCTACTTGTTGCCACTGATGCTTGGCCTGAGCATCTCCCTAATGTCCCAAAACCCCGCTTTCCTCGTACAGGGACAGTCCCTAAAGAAGGACAGCCTCCTACTGGACATCGCCCTGCTCGAAAAAGCGCTGGTCGACATCCACCCGGGGGTGTACCGCTACAATACGCCCGAGTCTTTGACCCAGCATTTTGCGGACTTGCGGGCCGCCGTCAAGGACGGAATGAGTGAGGCGGAATGGATGCGTACACTCGCTCAGACCGTCGTCAAAATCCGCTGCGGACACACCTACCTCAATCCTTGGAACATGCCACGTAGCCTGCGCAAACGGCTCTTTGGGGGCGACATTTACTTCCCCCTCGGCTTTCGCATCATCGAGGGTAATTTTTACGTGACCCACAACGCCAGCGAGGCGGCGGACATCCAACGAGGTGCCGAAATCCTCAGCATCAACGGCGTCGAAACCCAGGTCATTTACGACAGCCTCTTTACCATTGCCAAATCCGACGGCCACAATTCCGCCCCCGCCGCGTACTACCTGTCGTTGAAGAATTTTACCACGTATTCCTGGCAGGCTTTTGACCTGTACCACCAGCTGTTCTTTCCGATGGAGACGTCCCAATACGTGGTGAGCTACCGCAACTTTGGGGACGAAAGCATCCGGACGGAAAAGGTGAGCGCCCTCAGCAAGCAACAACGCGAAGATCGCATTCGCGAGCGCTACGGCGAGGAAGCCCTCCAAACCAAATTCTGGACCTTCGAGGTGGTCAACGACCAATTGGCCGTGGTCCGTCTGGGAACCTTTGCCATATGGAATTGGAAGGACTTTGACTACAAGGTTTGGTTAAAGGACGCCTTCCATCAATTGGACAGCCTCCAAATACCCAATCTCATCGTCGACATTCGGGGCAACGGTGGCGGCTTATCCGACCCCAAGGACGAGTTGTTGAGTTATATCATTTCCCGAAAGATGACCTGCGAAGAGGCG
>CALCCH010000781.1 GCA_937899855.1 uncultured Saprospirales bacterium
CAACCGCAATAGCCCCGAAATCCTCCACCGCGACCTGATGTACGGCCAGCCCCGTCTGGAAGTCCTGACCCTTCGCGTCAATGACGACCGCGACTTCAACGTCACCCAATCGCCGGCCGATAATCGTTTTCCCCACCTCAATCGCCTGGCCGTCCGCTACCCTTTTACCAAGGCCCAGCAACGCACCATCAGCCCCTATCCCGATGCGGCCTGGGAGTTGGAAGACTACGTTGCCGAGGTAGTGGACCGTTTGGTCAACCTGCGGGCCAACCTCCTGGTGGTCGGCAAACCCGGGGTGGGGAAGAGCGCCATTCTGCGCCAGGCCATGCGCAAGATCAGCGGACAGTCCCGCCGCGAAGGGCTCCAACGCAGCTTTTGGCAGGTGATGTCCCAACGGATTACGGCGAGTGCCAAATACCTGGGCCAGTGGCAGGAGAACGTCGAAAATTTGATTGAGGAACTGCAATTGGCCAACGGTACCCTCTGGGTGGGCGACATCATGCGGCTCCTGCAAACGGGGGGCGAAGGGGCCGAAGACAGCATTGCGGCCTTTATGATTTCTTTTCTCCAGCAGGATAAGTTGCAGCTGATCGGGGAGGTGACGCCACAGGAGCTGGACAGCATGAAACGGCTGCTGCCCGGTTTTGTCGAAAACTTTCAATTGCTCCACGTGGACGAGCTGAAGGAAGATGCGGTAAAGAGTGTGCTGAGTAAATTTGCGGAATATTGCCGGCAAAACCTGCGGGTGGACCTAGAGGCCGAGGCCATCGATCACGCCTACCGACTTTTGCTGCGCTATTTTCCTTACGAAAACTTTCCCGGTAAGGGCATCAATTTTCTCGGCCGTTGCGTCAGCGAAGCCCAACTTAACGAGCAGCGGAAGCTGTCCCGGCGCGATATCATCAGCAATTTTGTCCAACAAACCGGACTGCCCGAGCTGTTCCTCCGCGACGACCTCAAGCTCGATCAGGAGGAGCTGTCGCGGCACTTTTACTCCGCCGTGATCGGCCAACGCGCCGCCGTCGAACAGTTGTGCAGCCTCGTCAAAATCTTTAAGGCCGGACTCAATAATCCCGGTAAACCGATCAGCACCCTCTTGTTTGCGGGGCCTACCGGCGTGGGAAAAACGGCTAGCGCCAAGGCCCTGGCCGATTATTTTTTTGGCAAAGGACAAAAAAAGATGCCCCTCATCCGCATCGACATGAGCGAGTTTCAGCACCCCATGCAAATCCACCGCTTTATCGGTGCCGGCCGCGAGGTGGGCAAGTTGGTTCAGGAAATCCGTGAACGTCCCTTCGCCGTACTCCTGCTCGATGAGGTAGAAAACGCCGCGCCCAATATCTTTGATGCCCTGCTCACCGTCTAGGACGAGGGCTTGATGGTGGATGCCTTTGGTCGGGTCACCAACTTTAGGAACACCATCATCATCATGACCACCAACCTCGGAGCTACCAGTACCCAATCCATCGGCTTTGGGCAAAACGGCACCGACGACAAGGCCTACCTCTCCGCCATCAATCAGTTTTTTCGTCCCGAATTTGTCAACCGCATCGATGGGATCGTCCTCTTCAATCCCCTCAGCGCCGAGCACATCGAAGCCATCACCCGCAAGGAACTGGAGGAGCTCAAGCGTCGGGAGGGCTTCGTCAAACGCGGCCTCCAACTTCGCTTTACGTCGGCCCTGGTCGACCACCTGGCCCGAGTGGGCTTCGACGCCAAATACGGAGCCCGCCCGCTCCAGCGCGCCATCGAACAACAACTCGTGAGTGCCCTGGCCAACTGGCTCCTGCTTTATCCCCAGGTGTCCGATACCCAACTGGGGGTCGATTACCGCAACGGTAGCGTGGTGGTGGAGCGTCCATCTTAAACCGCAAGTTCATGACCGCCCTCATCGTACAAATTTTACTCATCGTTTTGGGACCCTACCTGGGCATCCAACTGGTACGTCGCCTCGGGGTCGACCGTTGGTTGAGTCCGGTCATCATCGCTTACGCCCTGGGGATGATCGTCGGCAACCTCCCCGGTTTTTCCATCGATACCGAGCTCGCCCACCAATTTAGCGAAGTGACCGTTCTGCTGGCCATTCCCTTACTGTTGTTCAGCACCGATATTCCCGCCTGGTTGCGCCACGCCCCCCAGACCCTCCTCGCCTTTGGCCTTTGCGTACTGAGCGGTCTGGTGGCCTCGACGGTCGTGGCCTTTAACTTTCCCCTGGAAGGCTTCGAAAACTGGATGGTCTCGGGCATGTTGGTGGGCGTCTACACGGGCGGAACGCCCAATATGCAGGCCATCGGAATGGCATTGAACGCCGGTGAAGAAGTCTACGTCCTCCTCAATGCGGCCGATATTTTTTGTGGGGGGCTTTACCTGCTGTTTCTCGTCTCGGTGGCGCATCGCTTTCTCGGCTGGTTTTTACCCGATTTTGAGGGAGACCGCGGCTTGGATAGCACCGAGGAGTCGACTGCCGGGGGGCGCTGGCGCTGGCTGGATTTGGGAATGGCACTGGGCCTGACGTTGTTGATCATCGGGACATCCCTGGGGTTGGTGTGGGCGCTCACGGGAGGATTGAAGGCGAGTAGCTGGATTATTTTGCTCCTGACGGCGGGCAGTATTGCGGCTTCCTTTTCGCCGCGGGTACGCAGTTGGCGGGGGGCTTTCGAAGCGGGAGAATACTTCCTGCTGATGTTTTGCGTCGCCATTGGTTCCCTGTCCAATTTTCAGGAAATGCTCGCCGGTAGTACCTCCATCATTCCCTACACCGCTAGCGTACTGCTCCTCACCGTCGCCCTGCATTTTGCCCTGTCCGCCCTGTTTCGCATCGATCGGGATACCACCCTGATTACCTCTACTGCGGCCCTCTACGGTCCCGTATTCATCGGTCAGATTGCCAGCGTAATCGGCAATCGAACCCTGGTTTTTTCGGGGATGGCAACGGGCCTGATCGGCTACGCCCTGGGTAATTTTTTGGGGATTGGGATGGCGGCGCTGTTACAGCTTTGGCTCTGAGGCGGTGGGTGGATAGTGGGGGATGGTGTCCAAAAATGCGTAGCTTTCGGTGGCGTAGTTCATGGCGCAGCAGTAGCTGTGGATGCCGTTGGTGACCAACAGGTAATCGACCCGGAGGGGTAGGTTGTAGCGCGCAATTTGCTCAAAGGCAGCCTGACTGAGGGGCACCTCGGGGGCCTTGCATTCCACGAGTAGGAGGGGCGTCAGATCGGGGCGGTACACCAAAATGTCGCAGCGTTTTTGCAAATCATTGACCTTTAATCCCTTTTCGATACTGATCCGATTGCGGTTGTAGCCCCGTTCTTCGATGAGGTAGTGGAGTACCAGCTGGCGAACGAGTTCTTCGGGTTGGAGGACGAGGTGTTTTTGCCGAATGGGGTCCCACAGGTGGGCTTTGCCCGCGCGGCGGCTGGTTTGGAGGCGATCGCGGAAGCGCAGAAAGTCAATATGGAGGGTGTGGGCGGGCATTTAGAGGTTATCGAGGGCCTGGTGCAGTTGTTGGTAGGCCAGGTCGGAGTCGCTGAGGAGTCGTTGCATGGCGGGGAGCAGGTGACTGGGCTGGGCATCGTCCGTAAAGCAGTGGTCTTCCATACCTTGTAGCAGCTCGACTTGGGCGTGCAGTCCCATCATCTTGTAGCTCGATTTGAGGCGGTGGGCCAGGTCTTTGGTGCCCTGGCGGTCATCGGTCTGGAGGGCTTGGTGGAGTTTGCTCAGTTGTTGGGGCGTTTGGTCCAAAAAGAGTTGGATGATATCGCGGATGGGCCCGGGTTTGTGGTCGAAGGCGCGTTTGAGGTGGTCGAGTTGGATGAGGGTAGGGCCACCGGTGGGCGGTGGCGGTGGCGTAGTGTTTATGGGGGGGTGTTGCCAGTTGGCGATAAAGCGTTTGAGTTGGTTGAGGTAGTCGAGGTGGTTATCTTTGAGGAGAAAGAGGGCGATTCCCGCCGCTTGGATTTGTTCGATTTTCTGGGGATCTCGAATACCGGAGATGCAGATGATTTGCTGGGGGGGAAGGATTTCGGCCACATCCAGCACGGTACCGTCGGGCAGGTTAAAATCACAGACGATGACTTCAAAGTCTCCCTGGGGAGCGAGGGCCGCCACTTCGCTGACACTGTTGGCGGTAGTCAGTTGGCAGGCGGCCAGTTCCTTGGTGATCCAGCGGGAAAAGGCCATTTGGTCCACTAAATCGTCCTCGACGAGTAAAATCTTCATTGTTTTAAGTAGTGCTTTGGGTGCCCTCCCGGGAGGGCGTGTTGGTTTATTCGGTAGACCAGTACGGGGACAGGGTCCGCATCATTTCGACAAAATCGTGGTAATCGACGGGTTTGATCATGAAGCCGGCCAGAGCGTAGCGGTCGCTCTGTAGGCGGTCGTGGTCTTCCGTCGAGGTGGTCAAAATTACGATCGGAATGGCGCTCGAACGATGGTCTATCTTGAAGGCTTCTAAAAACTCAAAACCGCCCATACGGGGCATATTGAGGTCCAGCAAGATCAGGCTCGGTAGCAGATCTCGGTCTTTTTTTAGATACTCCAAGGCTTCTTCGCCGTTTTGACAGTGGACGAGTTGGTTTTTTACACCGAGCTGAGCTAAAGCTCTTTTCACGGTAAGGGCATCGACCAGATCATCCTCGACGAGCACAATTGGGTTTAATGTTGCCATTGGCGCTTTTTTCTTGTTTTTTTGGATTTCAGTTGCGCCTTGGGGATTTTATGGGTTGGTCAAATTTAGTGTTTTTTGAGGGTAAATTCAAAAGTGGTGTGTACCCCCAACTCCGAATTGACTTCAATCTGCCCCTCGTACAATTGGACGATCCGTTTGACAATCGTCAAACCGATCCCCGTACTTTCCACCACGTCGCGGGATTGAAGGGTTTGAAAAATTTGAAAAATCTTTTCGTAATACTTTGGAGCGATGCCGGGCCCGTTGTCCCGCACCCAAAAGCGGTAGTGCGTCGGCTCCTCCGCCCAGCGAATCTCCACCCGGCCCCGCGTCTTGTCGTTGTACTTGATGGCATTGCCCACCAGGTTTTGGAACAACTGAATCAGCCGCATCTTCTGGCCGTAAAACCGGGGCAAGCGCTCGGGGATCTGAATGTCAAAATCAGCCGGCACCTCCAACATCTCCTCCCGGATGATCTCCAGGATGCGGTTGAGATCCAACCACTCCTCCCGCTCCTGTACCCGCCCGATTCGCGAATACTCCAAAATGGCCTCGATAAAGCTGTGCATCCGATTGGCCCGACTCACCAGCAGGTCCAACTGCTGCGCCCCCATTTCTCCCAATTGATCCCGGTAGTCCTCCTGCAACCACTGCGAGAGCGAGCTGATCGCCCGCAAGGGCGCCTTCAAATCGTGTGAAACCACGTAGGCAAAATCCTGCAATTCCTGATTGACTTGTTCGAGTTCGGCCAATAGCTCTACCCGTTTAAACTCCGCCTTTTTCAAAGCCGAAATGTCCCGTACGATGACCCGCGCGCCCGTCATCCGTCCCTCTTCGTCGTAAATCGCGTTGGAATTGACCTGGATATACACCACCTGCCCATCCTTGCGCAGGATGCGGCCCTGGTAGTCGCTGTAGTACCCATCGGTCGCCAATTTTTTGAGGTACTGCTGGGAGCGCTCCATGTCATCGGGATGAACGATCTGGGGGATTTGCAGTCCCATCAACTCCTCGCGCGAATACCCCAACATCCGTTGAGCCGCCTTGTTGGAGTCGATCATGCGTCCCTCCACGTCGGCCACCACGATGGCATCGTACATATTGTCGAAAAGCTGTAAGTATTTCTGGTTGTTCTCCACGATCTTTTGCTCGGCCAGCTTGCGCTCCGTGATGTCCTGCGTGGTTCCCACCAGCTTGTATACTTCGCCATTGCGCTGGATGGGTTTGCCGACGTTGACGGTATAAATCGCCTCGCCGGTGATCTTGCGCTGGCGGCTTTCGATGGCAAAAGACTGGTTGTGCTCGATGGCCACCTCGACGCACTGTTGCAAG
The DNA here is from genome assembly GCA_937899855.1 of uncultured Saprospirales bacterium. GTDB lineage: Bacteria > Bacteroidota > Bacteroidia > Chitinophagales > Saprospiraceae > CALLVY01. Next base: position 5,999 of record CALCCH010000781.1, read on the forward strand.
GCCTGGGCATCCTCGGGGTGAACGAGTTGCTCCATGTAAGCTTCAAAATTGGGCTCTCCCGCGAGGGGATCCATTCCGAAGATGCGGTAGGTTTCCTCCGACCACTGGATGCGTTGGCTCTGGATATGGTATTCCCAGCTACCGAGCTTGGCCAGCTGTTGGGCTTCGCGCAAGCTGTTCTCGCTCTTGCGCAGCGCTCGGGTGGCCTTGTAGCGTTCGGTGATGTCCTGAATGGCGCCGTACAGCTTGGTGTAACGTCCCTGGTCGCGGTACACTTTGACCAAGTTGTGGGTGTAGATGACCTTTCCATCGGCCCGAATGTGGCGGCTTTCCAGCTCAAACTCCTGACCCTGGGTGATGGCACTCTCCATGCGCTGCATAAACAGGGGTACGTCGTGTGGGTGTAAGAGGTGGTTTTTGAAATATTCAAAATTGGGGGCACCCTCCGCTGGTTCCATTCCAAAAATGTGGAAGGTCTCGTCCGACCAAAACATTACGTCCTTGGTAAAATCGTATTCAAAATTACCGATCTGCGCCAGCTGCTGGGTTTGCCGGAGTCGGGCCTCACTTTGTTTCAGGGCCAGGGTGGCCCGCTTGCCTTCGGTGATGTCGCGCAAAATGGAAATGCGCAGGTGTTCGTTGGGGGCGGGCATGGTAAAGGTCGATACTTCCGTGTCGAACAACTCGCCATTGAGGCGCCGGTGCTGCCATTCGTAGCGGAGCAGTTTGTGCTGTTCCAACTGTCGGAGGATTTCGTTGCGGCTTTCCACGGAGGAGCGGCCGTCGGGCTGAAAGGGCGGGCTAAAGTCGAGTGGGGTAGCGGAAAGGAAGCGTTCCTCATTCACGCCAAAATACTCCAGGGCTTGGGGATTACAGGACAGGGGAATATTGCGTGCGGCATCGAAGATGATGATGCCATCAAAAGCATTTTCGAAGATGATGCGGTAGCGTTCTTCCGTTTCGCGAAGGGCTTCTTCGACGGGTTGCTCGCTGCCGGGGGCTCGGAGGTGGGGGCGGAGGGTGAAGTACAGATCCAGTTGGCGTCCCCACTGTTCGAATAGGGGCCAGAGTAGGGTGACTTGGCTCGTCCAGTCCTCCTGCTCGGCAGCGGCCCAACGAGCGAGCAGACAGAATTCCGAGTCTAGCCGGAGGAGCAGGTAGGGGCCCGGCTGCCAGTGGCCCCCCCAGCGCTGGGCCAACTCCGCCCCTTGGTAGAGGGCGTAACTTTGTGGGGCGATGTCCTTTTCCAGGCTGGCCCACTGCTGGCTGTTCAGATCGACGGCCCGTTGGTTGCCCAGGTGGTGCAGTTCCACGTAAGCCCGCGGACCCCGCCGCCACAGGCTGCTCTCCCCCCAGTGTAGGAGGGGCATCAGCTTGGCCATAAACTCCAGCCCGGGGATGGCCTCCCCTTCGCCCGGTCCAATACTCAGGGCCAAGTCGTAGAGCTGACGGTAGTCGGGAATGGTATCGATCGTT
>CALCCH010000782.1 GCA_937899855.1 uncultured Saprospirales bacterium
CGTCGCGAAGCTATGGCGTGATTTCTACAACCTTCCCGGTGCCTTCGATCCCGACAACGATAGCTTGGCCTACGAGCTGGTCACCCCTCTGGAGCGGGAAGGCCAAGAAGTTCAGGACTACACCTCCCCCGCGGTTCCTCCCAACGTCATCACCATGAACGCCCAGGGGACCATCGTCTGGGACTCACCCCACTCGCCCTGTCCATCGGGGGAGTTTAATATTGCTTTTCACGTCATCGAATTCCGGAACGGCGTTCCCATCGACACCCTGCTCCGCGACATGCAAATTCGGGTGGTGGAATGCAACAACCTTCCCCCCCAGATCGCCTCCGAACGGGAGTTATGCGTAGTGGCGGGAGAGCTGCTGACCTTTGACGTGACGGCTACCGCTCCCATCATGGAAGCCGACCAATTGGTCAACCTCACCGCATTGGGCGGGCCCCTGAGCGAGGGCTTCGTCGGCCCCGCCGAATTTGAGAGCGTCGTCGACTACATGGCCCAACCCCTATCGCGCACCTTCCGCTGGCAAACGATTTGCGATCACATCGCCGATGAGCCCTACAAGATTATTTTTCGCGCCCAGGACAACGAACCCATCTTTATTCCCGTGGAAAATGGGGTAGATACCGTTTTTCTCTCAGCTCTCCACATCGTCATCATCAAGGTGGTGGGGCCACCCCCCGAGGACTTGATGGCCGAACCGGAACAACAGGACATCCTCCTCGACTGGGCCTTGCCCTACGATTGCGAGATCACTACCGATGAGTATTTTCGAGGCTTTACGGTGTGGCGAAGGATCGGTAGCAATTCCTTCCCCATCGACGATTGCGAGCCCGGTTTGGAGGGTCGGGGCTATACCAAGATCACCTCCGCCCCCATTCAAGACATTGCCAATGGGCGCTACGTATACCGGGATCAGGAGCTCGAACGAGGCCGAACCTATTGCTACCGCATCTTAGCCGAATTTGCCCAAACAACCCAGGGAGGCTTCCCCTTCAACGAAGTAGAGAGCTTGCCATCAGCCGAGATCTGCCTCCAGCTGAATCGCGACGTCCCCCTCATCGTCGAAAATAGCGTCATGCAAACCGATGCCGTCGACGGGGAGATCATGGTGCGCTGGACGAGGCCACGGGCCGAGGATCTAGATACCCTCCAAAACCCCGGGCCGTACATCTACGAGCTGTACCGCGCCGTGGGCTTTAACCCCGCCGACAACGACTTTGTCCTCATTCCGGGAGCCGTATTTACGGCCAATAATTTTAGCGATCCGATAGATACCTTTTTCCTGGATACGGGGCTCAATACCGTCGCCAATCCCTACACCTACCGCCTGGCCTTTTACGTCGACAATATCCCCGAGCCACTGGGCTTTGCCACCGCAGCCTCCTCGGTCTTCCTCTCCGTAGCCTCCTCCGATGAGTTCAACATATTGACTTGGGAAGAGGACGTCCCCTGGGATAACTTCGACTACGAAGTATTCCGCTGGAACGGCTCCACCTGGGTGTCGATCGGGATGACCCCGAACCCCGAATTTGTGGACAACGATGGCTTAGTAAACGGTATTGAGTACTGTTACTACGTAGAAAGTTCGGGTTCCTATGGCGTCAATGACATTCCGAGTCCCCTACTCAACTCGTCGCAGGAGGCCTGCGGCACTCCGTTGGATACCATTCCGCCCTGTCCGCCCGTACTGACGGTCGGCAACCTTTGCGATGATTCCGAAGCGGGCCAGGCTTGCTTGGTACAGGATGATGAGTTGATCAATGAATTGAGCTGGACCAATCCCATCATCGCATGCCTAGAAACCGATGATGTCGTCGCTTACCGACTCTACTACAAACCCACTGTGGACGATCCCCAGTTTGTTCAATTTGGCCAAATCGACGATCCCACCAAATTGGATACCCTCCACATTCCACTGGTAGGACTGGCGGGTTGCTACGCCGTGACGGCCATCGATACCTTCGAAAACGAAAGCGTATTTAGCAATGTCGTATGCGTGGACAACTGCCCCTTCTACGAACTGCCCAATGCCTTTACTCCCAATGGAGACGGCAGCAACGAATTGTTTAAACCCTATCCCTATTGCTTTGTTGATCGTATTGAGATACAGATCTTCAATCGCTGGGGACAGTTGGTATTCCAAACGACTGATCCCGATATCAACTGGAACGGTAACAACCAATCGGGGGCCGAGCTGGCCGAAGGGGTTTACTACTACACTTGTAAGGTTTTTGAAGAACGCGTCTCGGGAATTACCGCGGCGGATGACTTGCTGAGTGGCTACATCGAACTGGTCCGCGGTCGCAATTAATGACCTTATAAATCACTGGAATTCATGTTTACTGGAATTATCGAAAGCCTGGGTCGGGTGCAGCGCATCGAGCAGGAAGGCAGCAATTATCACTTTACCATCAACTCCGAACTCGCGTCGGAGCTACAAGTCGATCAGAGTTTGGCCCACAACGGCGTTTGCCTGACCGTGGTGAAAGTCATGGACGACGCCTACGTGGTTACCGCCATTTTGGAGACCATGCAACGTAGCAATTTGGGCGATTTAAAGGTGGGGGACTTCGTCAATTTGGAACGGGCCATGCTTTCTCGCGCCCGTCTGGATGGCCACATCGTACAGGGCCACGTAGATGGTACCGGTCGCTGCGAATCGGTGGCGGAGGCGGATGGCAGCTGGTACTATCGTTTTAGCCATTCTCCCGAGCAAGCCCACCTACTGGTGGACAAGGGCTCGATCTGCGTCAATGGTGTCAGTTTGACCGTTGTCGATCCTACGGCGGAAGGTTTTTCGGTAGCCATTATTCCCTACACTTACGAGCATACCACTTTCCAGCAGCTCCGTACGGGAATGCGCATCAACCTAGAATACGATATTATCGGCAAATACGTCGCCCGTATGGCGGCAGCTTACGAAAAAAAGGGCCTGCTCTCTTGAGCAAGCCCCTTTTTATTTTCGTAAAGTTACGGATCGTCTAATCTATTCCAATCCTTCTACCTCTTCCAACTGTTCTTTACGCGCTTGAGCAGCTTCGTAAGCTTCTTGGCTGGATACGTAGAGGCGCTTGAATTGGCGGAGTCCCGTTCCCGCGGGGATTTTCTTCCCGACGATTACGTTTTCCTTCAAACCGTTGAGGTTGTCGCGCTTCGCACCAATGGCAGCTTGGCTGAGGACCTTGGTCGTTTCCTGGAAGGAAGCAGCCGAAATCCAGCTTTGCGTACCGAGCGAAGACTTCGTAATTCCCTGGAGTAGGGGGCTCGAAGTGGCGGAGACGGCATCGCGGAAGGTGACCAGTTTTTTGTCGTTGCGCTTGAGGTAGGAGTTTTCTTCCCGTACCTGACGCAAGCTGACCAACTGGCCGGGCTTGAGCTTGGCCGATTCACCCGCATCCGTCACGAACTTCTTATCGAAGATCCAGTCGTTTTGTTCGAAGAAATCGAAACGGTCGACGGCTTCGCCTTCGAGGAAGGTCGTATCACCCGGATCGACGATCTGGACGCGGCGCATCATCTGGCGAACAATCACCTCGATGTGCTTATCGTTAATCGTAATCCCCTGCGAGCGGTAGACTTCCTGTACACCGTTCACCAGATAGGACTGTACGGCAAAGGGGCCCTTGATGGCGAGGATATCACGGGGTGAAATGGCACCATCCGAGAGGGGCATCCCAGCCCGAACGAAGTCACCCTCTTGTACCAGAATGTGCTTGGACAAACCGATGAGGTACTTCCGCTTCTGGCCACTCTTTTCGTCCTGAATAAAGATCTCGCGGTTACCGCGCTTGATCTTACCAAAGGAAACGACACCGTCAATTTCGGAGGTTACCGCGGGGTTGGAAGGATTACGTGCTTCGAAAAGCTCCGTTACCCGGGGCAGACCACCGGTGATATCCTGAATCTTACCGAGGTTACGCGGAATCTTAACCAGCTTGTCGCCACCCTTGATCTTCGCACCATCTTCGATGGAGATGTAAGAGCCTACGGGCAAGTTGTAGCTCCGCAGTTCTTCGCCATCGGGGCTGACGATCTTGATGGTCGGAATCTTGCGCTTGTTTTTGCTTTCCACGATAACTTTTTCCTCGTAGCCCGTCTGATCATCCCGCTCAATCCGGTAGGTTAGCCCTTCCTCAATGGATTCGAACTGAACGATTCCCGAGAATTCGGATACGATAACGGCGTTGAACGGATCCCATTCACAGATCATATCTCCCTTCTCGATGTCCTTACCCTGTTCGACGTGAATAATCGCACCGTAAGGGATGTGGTGAGAGGCTAACTGGCGGTTGGTCTTGTGCTCCAGGATGCGGATTTCTCCAGCCCGGGAAAGTACGATGTTGACCTCCTTGCCTTCGTCGTCGGTCGAGCTGGTGGTCCGAACGCCGTCGAACTCCAACTTACCCGCAAAACGAGCGGTCAGCTCGGACTCGGCCTTCGAGACCGAGGCAATACCTCCTACGTGGAAGGTCCGCAGCGTCAGCTGGGTTCCCGGCTCACCGATCGACTGAGCAGCGATGATACCAACGGCATCTCCGCGTTCTGCGATACGGCCCGTGGCCAGGTTCTTTCCGTAGCACTTGGTACATACCCCCCGGCGGGTTTCACAGGTCAGTACCGAGCGAATCGTCACCATTTCTACGCCAGACTCGTCAATCTTGGTCGCCAGACGGGGATCGATGTATTCTCCAGATGCGAGAATCACATCATCCGATTCGGGATGGTGGATATCGTGCAAGGTAAAACGTCCTTCGATCCGGTCAGCCAGGCTTTGGATAATCTTATCGTTGTCCTTGAGCGCATAGGTCTCGATACCACGGAGGGTGGCGCAATCGTCCTCCCGAATGACAACGTCTTGCGATACATCAACCAGACGACGGGTCAGGTAACCCGCATCCGCCGTTTTGAGGGCCGTATCGGCCAGACCCTTACGGGCACCGTGGGTGGAGATGAAGTATTCAAGTACCGACAGGCCGTCGAGGAAATTGGACAAAATGGGGTTTTCGATAATCGCCCCACCGGTATCGCCCGATTTCCGCGGCTTGGCCATGAGGCCCCGGAGTCCGCACAACTGCTTGATCTGTTGCTTGGAACCCCGCGCACCGGAGTGCAGCATCATAAACACCGAGTTGAAGCCCTGCTTGTGCTCCGACAATTCCTTCATCAGGTTGTCGGTGATGCGGTTATCCGCAAAGGTCCACTTATCGATGATCTGATTATAGCGTTCGTTGTTGGTGATGAGTCCCATGTTGTAGTTGTCCCATACCTCATCGACTTCCGACTGCGCCGTATCGAGGGTCGAAGCCTTTACGGTCGGCGTAATCAAATCTCCCAGGTTAAAGGACAGTCCACCCTTGAAGGACCAGTAGAAGCCCATCTCCTTGATCTCATCGAGGAACTGCGCCGTCACGTAGAAATTGGTCCGGTTGATGATGTCACTGATCACCTTTTTGAGGTTCTTCTTGGTCAGCAAGGTATTGATGAAGGGGACTTCTTCGGGAACGGCCTGATTGAACAGGACCCGACCGACCGTCGTATCAATCCGCTCGGGAACCATGTGTCCCAATTCGTTTTCGACGATGGCGCGTACCTGAATCTTGGCGTGCAGATCAATCTTATCTTCGTTGTAGGCAATCATGACTTCCTCCGAGGAGTAGAAGCGACGACCTTCGCCCTTTACTTTGACCTCATCGTTGCTAGAGCGCTCCTTGGTCAGGTAGTACAGACCGAGTACCATATCCTGGGAAGGCAGCGTGATGGGCGAACCATCCTGTGGGTTGAGCATGTTGTGCGAAGCCAACATCAACACCTGAGCTTCCAGGATCGCCGCGTGCGAGAGGGGCACGTGGACGGCCATTTGGTCACCGTCAAAGTCCGCGTTGAAGGCACCGCACACCAAGGGGTGTAGCTGGATGGCCTTGCCCTCGACCAATTTGGGTTGGAAGGCTTGGATGGACAGCCGGTGTAGCGTAGGGGCCCGGTTGAGGAGGATGGGGTGCCCCTTGAGGATATTTTCAAGGATTTCCCAGATAACGGGATCCTTGCGATCGACGAGTTTCTTGGCCGACTTAACGGTCTTGACGATACCGCGTTCGATCAGTTTGCGAATGATAAAAGGCTTGAAGAGTTCCGAGGCCATTTCCTTGGGCAAGCCACATTCGTGCAATTTCTGGGTAGGTCCAACCACGATGACCGAACGGCCGGAGTAATCCACCCGCTTACCGAGTAGGTTCTGACGGAAACGCCCTTGCTTTCCTTTGAGGATATCGCTGAGCGATTTGAGGGCCCGTCCACCTTCGGCCTTGACGGCATTGGATTTGCGCGAGTTGTCGAAGAGCGAGTCAACAGCTTCTTGCAGCATCCGCTTTTCATTCCGCAGGATGACCTCGGGAGCCTTGATTTCGAGGAGGCGCTTGAGGCGGTTGTTGCGGATGATGACCCGACGGTAGAGGTCGTTGAGGTCCGAACTGGCAAAACGACCACCATCGAGGGGGACGAGGGGACGCAGTTCGGGCGGAATAACGGGCAGGTACTGGATGACGGCCCATTCGGGACGGTTGTCGACCGTTTTTTGCCCGTCGCGGAAGGCTTCCACGACGCGGAGGCGCTTGAGGGCTTCCGACTTCCGCTGCTGCGAGGTTTCGGTAGCGGCTTGGTGCCGCAGGTTGTAGGACAGCTCGTCCAGCTTCAGACGCATCAGCAGATCGCGTACGGCATCAGCCCCCATTTTGGCGATGAATTTTTGTGGATCTTCATCGTCCAACTGCTGGTTCTCGGGTAAGCTATCCAGGATTTCCAGATATTCTTCTTCCGACAAGAGGTCCAGCCGGTTGACACCAGCATCTTCTTTGACACCGGGTTGGATGACCACGTAGCGTTCGTAGTAGATGATGGATTCCAATTTCTTGGAGGAAAGCCCCAGGAGGTAGCCAATCTTGTTGGGCAAAGACTTGAAGAACCAGATGTGTACCACGGGGACCACGAGTTTGATGTGGCCCATACGCTCCCGGCGTACCTTCTTCTCCGTTACCTCGACCCCACAACGATCGCACACAATTCCCTTGTAACGAATCCGCTTGTACTTACCGCAATAGCATTCGTAGTCTTTCACTGGTCCAAAAATTCTTTCGCAGAAAAGACCGTCCCGCTCCGGCTTATACGAACGGTAGTTGATGGTTTCCGGCTTGAGGACTTCCCCGTACGAGCGCTCCAAGATCTCATCGGGAGAAGACAGACTCACCGTAATACTATCGAATTGCTTTTTCTGCTTTTGATTTTTTTTGAACGGCATATAATCTAGATTTGGATGGTCAAATGATTGGTTTTAGTCGAACTTCACGTCCAGTGCCAGTCCACGCAATTCGTGGATCAGTACGTTGAAGGACTCGGGAATGTTCGGCTCGGGCAAATTGTCGCCCTTGACGATGGCCTCGTAGGCCTTGGCCCGTCCCAAAATGTCGTCCGACTTGATCGTCAGCAATTCTTGTAGGATACTGGATGCACCAAAGGCTTCGAGCGCCCAGCCCTCCATCTCCCCAAAACGCTGTCCACCAAACTGGGCTTTACCCCCGAGTGGTTGTTGCGTGATGAGCGAGTAAGGCCCGATCGAACGGGCGTGCATCTTATCGTCTACCATGTGCGATAGCTTGAGCATGTAGATCACCCCGACCGTGGCTTGCTGGTGGAAACGGTCTCCCGTTCCCCCATCGTAGAGGTAGGTTTGTCCCAAACGTGGCAATCCGGCATTGTCAATGTATTCTTCGATTTCGCTGGCCTTAGCACCGTCAAAAATCGGGGTGGCAAATTTCATCCCCATCTTTTCACCGGCCCAGCCCAGTACCGTTTCGAAAATCTGCCCGAGGTTCATCCGCGAGGGTACCCCCAGTGGGTTGAGCACGATGTCAACCGGCGTTCCGTCTTCGAGGAAAGGCATGTCCTCAACCCGTACGATCCGGGAGACAATTCCCTTGTTACCGTGACGGCCAGCCAACTTGTCCCCCACCTTCAGCTTGCGCTTCTTGGCCAGGTACACCTTGGCGAGTTTGAGTACCCCGGCGGGCAGCTCATCCCCGATGCTGATGTTGAACTTCTCGCGCTTGTAACGCCCCACCTCTTCGTTGACCTTGATGGTGTAGTTGTGCAACAGACGCGCGATCAGCGAATTGACGTGATTGTCGTCGGTCCAGCTGGAATAGTCCACCGAGGTGTAATCTAGCTTCTTCAATACCGCGGAACTGAATTTAGTTCCCTTAGGCAGCAATTCTTCGTTGTAGATGCTCCGAACCCCCTGGGAAATCTTTCCCTTTACCAGGGCGAGCAGCTTATCGACCAAAATCGTGGTCAACTCGTTGAGCGCAATGGCGTGTTGGTCGTCGAGTTTGGAAAGGAGGTCCTTTTCCGAGGCCTTCTGCACCTTATCCTTCTTGGCCCGAGCAAACAACTGCTTGTTGATGATGATTCCACGGGTGGATGGCGGCGCCTTGAGCGAAGCATCTTTTACGTCACCGGCTTTGTCACCAAAGATGGCGCGCAGGAGTTTTTCTTCCGGCGTCGGGTCGGATTCCCCTTTCGGCGTAATCTTACCAATGATGATATCGCCTTCCTTAACCCAGGCCCCAACGCGGATAATTCCGTTCTCGTCGAGGTCTTTGGTGGCGTCTTCGCTGACGTTGGGAATATCGTTGGTCAATTCTTCCTCTCCCAGTTTGGTGTCGCGGACATCCAATTCGAAGTGCTCGATGTGTAGCGAGGTAAAGATGTCTTCCCGGACCACGCGTTCGGACAATACGATGGCATCCTCAAAGTTGTACCCTTTCCAGGGCATAAAGGCCACCTTAAGGTTTTGGCCGAGGGCCAATTCTCCCTTGTCCGTAGCGTAACCATCACAGAGAATCATCCCTTCTTTTACCCGCTGGCCCTTGCGGACGATGGGTTTAAGGTTAATACAGGTTCCCTGGTTGGTCCGCTGAAACTTGATCAGGCTGTACACCTTGCGGTTGTCTTCAAAGGAAACCAGCTGGTCTTCATCGGTGCGGTCGTAGCGGATAACGACTTCGTTGGCATCGACGTATTCGACGACTCCGGCCCCTTCGGCATTGATCAGCATCCGCGAATCGAGGGCCACTTTGCCTTCCAGACCGGTCCCTACGATGGGAGAAGACGGACGGATCAGCGGTACAGCCTGACGTTGCATGTTGGATCCCATGAGGGCCCGGTTGGCATCGTCGTTTTCGAGGAAGGGAATCATGGAAGCCGAAACCCCCACAATTTGGTTGGGCGCAACGTCCATATATTCGATCTCGGTGGGCGTCAGTACGGGGAATTCCCCGTGTTCGCGACACTTAATCCGGTCGGTGACGAAGCCTCCCGCCTCGGTAATCGGCGCGTTGGCCTGGGCGATCCGCTTGAAATCTTCCCCTTCCGCGGAGAGGTATTGAACGGGGCTTTCGATGTCCACCTTACCCTCCTTGACGGCGCGGTAGGGCGTGTCGAGGAAACCCATTTTGTTGACTTTGGCGTGTACGCAGAGCGTCGAAATCAGACCAATGTTTGGTCCTTCCGGGGTCTCGATGGTACAGAGGCGACCGTAGTGCGAATAGTGTACGTCCCGCACCTCAAAGCCCGCTCTTTCCCGCGACAGACCACCGGGTCCGAGTGCCGAAATCCGGCGTTTGTGCGTGATTTCCGACAGCGGGTTAGTTTGGTCGAGGAACTGCGAGAGCTGGCTCGTTCCGAAGAAGGAGTTGATCACCGACGACAGGGTCCGGGCGTTGATCAGATCGATGGGCGTAAAGACTTCGTTGTCGCGTACGTTCATCCGCTCGCGAATGGTTCGCGCCATCCGGGCCAGGCCGACGCCAAACTGGGCGTAGAGCTGCTCTCCTACCGTCCGTACCCGGCGGTTGCTCAGGTGATCGATATCGTCGATTTCCGCCTTTTGGTTCATCAAGCTGACCAGGTATTTCACGATGGAGATGATGTCCTCCTTGGTCAAGACCAGGGTCTCGGTGTCGATGTTGAGTTCGAGTTTGCGGTTGATCTTGTAGCGGCCGACTTCCCCGAGGTTGTAACGCTTATCGGAGAAGAAGAGCTTGTCGATGATGCCGCGGGCGGTTTCCTCATCCGGTGGATCGGTACCCCGCAATTGGCGATAGATGTATTGGACGGCCTCCATTTCCGAACTGGAGGGATCTTTCTGGAGGGTGTTGTAGATGATCGAGTAATCCTCGTCGATGTCTTCGCGTTGGAGGATTACCGTTTCGGCATCGGCCGCGACGATCAGTTGAATGTTTTCTTCGTCCAGCACGATGTCGCGTTCGAGGATAATTTCGTTCCGCTCGATGGTAACGACTTCCCCCGTATCTTCATCCACAAAGTCTTCCGTCCACTTTTTGAGGACGCGGGCGGCCAGTTTGCGGCCGATGGACTTTTGCAGCGACTTTTGGTCGGCGGATACTTCCTCAGCCAGGTCAAACAGGTCGAGGATGGCCTTGTCCGAGTCGAAGCCAATGGCGCGCAGCAGCGTCGTGACGGGGAATTTCTTTTTGCGGTCGATGTAGGCGTACATCACCGTGTTGATGTCGGTCGCAAATTCCATCCAGGCGCCCTTGAAGGGGATGACCCGGGCGGAGTAGATTTTGGTACCGTTGGGGTGGAAGCTCTGCCCGAAGAATACACCGGGGGAGCGGTGGAGTTGGGATACGATGACCCGTTCGGCGCCATTGATGACGAAGGTTCCCTTGGGGGTCATGTAGGGAATATTGCCGAGGAATACGTCTTGGACGATGGTTTGAAAATCGACGTGTTCTTCATCGTTGCAAGACAAACGCAATTTGGCTTTCAGTGGCACGCTATAGGTCAATCCCCTTTGCATACACTCTTGGATGGTGTAGCGGGGTGGATCGACGAAATAGTCGAGGAATTCGAGGACGAAAATGTTGCGGGCATCGGTAATGGGAAAATTTTCCTGGAATACGCGGTAGAGCCCCTCGTTCATCCGGTTTTCGGGAGTCGTTTCGAGTTGGAAAAACTCCTGAAAGGATTTGAGTTGGATTTCTAAGAGGTCTCGGTATTCGGAGGACAGTTTGATCTTCCCAAAAGATACGCGCGCATCGGCCGCATTGTTAATCGTGACGTTTGATGCCATTGGAATGATGGTGTTTGATGTTCTAGCGAAGGGACCGGGGGGCACTTGCTAGGTAAATTGAGAGAGCGAACTCTATTTCTCGTAGCGGTTGCAAAGTAAATAAGACGACAACAGGCCTAGCCAGTTTTGCTTACTGGCTAAGCCTCATTGCATGGTTGTCAGTTCGGTATAAAATAAGCTTGAGTTACAGTCATAAAGTGCTTTAGGTAGACCGATGAGTGAGTGATTACTTCAACTCGACCTCAGCGCCGACTGCTTCGAGTGCGGCTTTGAGGGCTTCTGCATCCTCCTTAGGAGCGGCGGCTTTGATGACCGCGGGTGCAGAGTCTACCAATTCTTTAGCATCTTTCAGACCGATACCCAGTGCGTTTTTCACTTCTTTGACTACTTTCAGTTTTCCGGCGCCTGCCGAAGCCAAGAATACGTCGAACTCGGTCTTCTCGGCAGCTGCTTCGCCACCATCTCCACCAGCAGGACCAGCAGCTACTGCTACGGCGGCCGCGGCGGGCTCGATGCCGTACTCTTCTTTCAGAATGTCCGCTAATTCGTTAACCTCTTTAACGGTGAGGTTAACCAGTTGTTCAGCGAACGCTTTTAAATCTGCCATTTTGTACAGTTTTTAAGAAATTTCAGAAATAATGATACAATATGAGTACAAAGCTTGGAAGCCTTACCAATAAATTATGCTTCTTCGCGCTCGCCCAGGGCTTTCAACAAGCCCGTGAGCGTATTGCCACCCGATTGCAGGGCACCCAGTACGTTTTTGGCTGGGGATTGCAGCAGCAGGATGACGTCGCCAATCAAATCCTCCTTTGACTTCAGGTCTTTGAGGGTCTTGACTTGATCGTTACCCACGTAGACGTCGGTATCGATGTAGGCGGCCTTGAGTTGGGGCATGTCATCGTCATCGGCCCGGAACTCATCGATGATGCGGGCGGGCAGATTGGCCGTTTCGGTAAACAGGATCGCGGTGGGGCCTTTGAGTGAATCGTAAAGGCCGGCATAATTATTTTCTTCCGGGGCGCTTTCGCGGGCTT